>JBIPOH010000275.1:0-4573 GCA_044379435.1 Novosphingobium sp. | reverse complement strand
TATGGCGGATTTCCGGGGTTTTTGCAACCAAATGCGGACGCTATCGGATGGGGAAATGGTGCCGCTTAGGTGATTCGAACACCTGACCCCATCATTACGAATGATGTGCTCTACCGACTGAGCTAAAGCGGCACGCCTTGCAGGCAGGGGCGCGCTTTAGCCAGAGGGCGGGCGCTAGGCAAACGGATTTTGTAGCTATGCTTGTCGCAAGTTCGGCACCAGGCGCTGGCAAAAGGGGCTTGATGCGGGCCAGTGATCCCGCCATAGGCCTCTTCCGGCGCTTGATGCAGGTTCCGGCCTTCCTTGAAAGGCCAGCAATCAGCCCCGCGCGGGTGTAGCTCAATGGTAGAGCAGCAGCTTCCCAAGCTGAATACGAGGGTTCGATTCCCTTCACCCGCTCCATTTTCTTGTCCGGACACGTTCGCAGGCAGCCGGACAAACTCCCGGAACCCGCGGCGTTTTTCGGTTATCAGGCCGTAAGCGTTCACTCACCTTCACACCCAGCCGCCAATCGCTGGGGGTATTATTGGAGTTATGGCCCCCGGAAAGGCCAGGAAATCCGTGGCGCTGACCGATGTAGCCATCCGCAATGCCAAACCGGGCGCGGCAGGCGGGCTGGTATTTTCAGAACCGCATGCGCACCCCGCCGACTATAGTGCGCGGGCGTCCTGCCGCCATGCCGTCGACCCGGCTGGCGAGGTATTCCTTGCCGAAAAGGTTCCAGGCAGAGCCGAAGAAGGTCACATGCCCCTCACGCGGCGTAAAGGAGAGGCCAGCGTTGAATAGGGTCACCGCCGGAATGGTTCCTGCAAGGCCCGAACACAGCGCATCGGAACAACCGCTTGCGTTGGGCGCGGTGTCGAGCACCCGGGCGAAAGGATCGGGCTCCTGACTGCTGCGGTAATCCAGGCCGAAGCGCGCCTCGATGCCCGCCGGGTGGCGGTAGCCGGCGGTCAGCGAGACGGTGTGGCGGGGCGCATAGGGCAGGCGAGTGCCGGCGATGATTCCGTTGCCGTTGAAGCAGCCATCGTCATCCTCGCAGGGCGCGCCGATGACGCCGCTATCGCCAGCGCTGAAGGCGGCGTCGCTGGTGCTGCGAAACCGGGCAGTGGGCACGAAGGTCCATGCCGATTGCAGCCACAGGTTGTGATCGCTGCCGGTCAGCGGCCCCGTGTCGATTCGGCCCGCCAGTTCCAGGCCGTCCTGCCGCGAACGTCCACCGTTGATGAAGCGCCCCAAGGCACTGCTGATCACGATCTCGCGGAAATCGGTGCGGAACAGGGTCGCCTCGAGCGACACGCCGGGCCTGAGCTTGCTGCGGATGCCCAACTCCCAGTTGGTCGACCGCTCCGGCGCGACTGGCGCGGGGCCTTCGGTGCCGATGTCGCGGCTTGGGCGAGGCGGGGCAAAGCCGGCATGGACGCCGCCAAAGATCTCGGTCCCCGGCGCCACCTGCCACACCGCGCCGAAGCCGGGGAGCACGACTGTGTCGGTCTGGCCCACCGTGATATCGACAGCAGTGCTGCTGGCGCGGCGCACCAGCGTGGTGGTCTCGATATGCTCGATCCGCGCGCCCGCTGTGATGGTCACAGCGCCTGCCGTGGTGCTGTTCTGGATGTAGCCGCTGAAGGCGCGCACATCGATACTGGCATCCTCGCGGTGCGCGGCCCCTGTCAGCGTGCGCGCGAAATCGAGCTGGCGGATCGCCGGGTCGCTGCTGCGAAACTGATCGCGCTGGACCCGCTCCTGATGCCAGCGCAGGCCTGCTGTGAGCTGGCTTTCAAGCCCAAACAGGTTGTGCCCGGCATCAAGGCGGCTTTCGATCCCGTAGTAGTGGAACCGCCGCGGCCGCCAGCGTCCGCCGCAGGCGGCGGCGGCTTGGGGCGTTATCCGATTATCGGCGCTGCCGCCGGTGCCGGGCTCGGGATCGTCCTCGTCGAAGCAGCGGTCGAGCACTGTCCAGCCGGTCGCAAGGCCGCGTTCATCGGGCGCATCGTCCCAGCCGCCGGGCTTGTCGGTCTGGCGGAAGCTGGCGCGGAAGGTGCGCACCCAATAGCCGGTGGTGGTCAATTGCACATTATCACCCGGCGTCCAGACATGGCTGGCCTGAAGATGAGTGCGGTCTTGCACAAAGCGGTCGAAGCGCCCGGTCGGCGCCTGAAACGGATTGGCCTCGTATTCCAACGTGCCGAGCATGGTCTCGGTGATGTTCGAGCGTTCCTGATAATGGCTGGCCCGCACGCGCAATTCATGCGTCTCGCCAAGCTTCACGCGGCCCTTGGCGAGCACCTCCCAGATGCCGAAGCCGTGATTGTCGCGAATACCGTCGCCGCCGCGCGCGGTCGCTTCGATCAGCACGCCGGCCTTTTCACTGCCCGTGCCCAGCGCACCTTGAAACCCATAGAAGCCGCGCGTTCCGCCCCTCGCCTCACCGCGCGCCATCACCCCGTCGGTGGGGATCGCAGTGGAGACGAAGTTGATCATGCCGCCCACGGTCTGCGGCCCATAGAGGATCTGGCCCGAGCCGCGCACCACCTCGATCCGCTCGATCCGTTCAACCGGCGGAGCATAGTGCGCTGCCGGATCGCCATAGGGCGCCAGCGCGATCGGCACGCCGTCCTCCATCAGCAGGATGCGCGCGGAACGGCGCGGATCGAGCCCGCGGATGCCGATATTGAGCGCAAGGCCCCCGGCGTCCTCCTCGACTACGTTGATGCCGGGGATCGCGATCAGCTGGTCGCGCAACGAGATCGGGGCGCGCTCGTCGATCGCTTTCCTTTCAATGACATCGCGCGAGCCCGGCATCATCCGGCTGTCATCCGGGACGATGCCAGTGACAGTGACGATGGGGGAAGCGCCCGAGCCCGCTGCATCCGCGGCAACATCTTCGGCGAGCGCAATCGTCGGCAGTGTCAGGAGCGCGCCGCACAGCGCAGTCCGACCGAGCCAGGCCGTTCTGCCGCGCGCGGCCCCACGTCCAGCCGTGAAGTCCGATGCGCTGCTCCGCTCGTAAGCCATATCGCTCCCCTCCTGCTGCCCGGATCGTGTTCTGTCTTGGCAGCTGCCATCCCGCAGCAGGTCTGCGCGGGTGGTCGGGGATTATGAGCGCGCGGCCCCCTTGTCCTGAGACGACTCTGAGAAAAGCCCCAGAATCGCACGTCTTTTGGTCTAAAGTCGCAGCACGAAGCCAATGCCGCGCACGGTTTCGATCCGGGGCGGATCGGAGCAATGCGCGAGGTGCCGCCGCAAATAGCCGATGTACACATCAACCGTGTTCTCGGTGACTTCGGACCGGTCGCCCCACACCTCGTCGAGCAGGTTGCTGCGGCTCACCACCTCGCCAGCGCGGCGCACAAGACAGGCGAGCAAGTCGAACTCGCGGCGGCTGAGATCAAGTGGTTCCCCCTTCACAGCCGCGCGGCGTGCAGCCGGATCGATCGCCAGTTCGCCCAAAACCAGCCGCTGCCGCGGACGGCCCGAGCCGCGACGGACCATGACCGAAAGCCGCGCGAGCAGTTCGTCCATCGCAAAAGGCTTGGCGAGGTAATCGTCTGCTCCGCAGCGAAAGCCTTCGAGCTTGTCTTCCAGCGCAGCGCGTGCAGTCAGCATGCAGATCGGCAGATCGATACCCTGCGCACGCGCCTCACGGCACAGGTCGCGCCCGTCGGCATCGGGCAGGCCGAGATCGAGGATCGCGGCCTCGAACACTCCCGAGGCAAGCCGCTGCCGTGCGTGCCGCCCGAGTGTCTGCCACTCCACGCTGTAGCCATTCGCTTCGAGCCCGCGGTGGATGAAGCGGGCAATGCCGGCATCATCCTCCACCAGAAGGATCCTTACGCCGCTATCGGGAGGTGCATGGTCACGCACAGCCCTTCTGCCCCTTTATCCTCTCCTTGGCCGTTTTCGGCCATGATGCGGCCTCGATAGGCCTCGACAAGCCAGCGTGCAAGCGAGAGGCCAAGGCCCGTCCCGCCAAGGGCCCGGCCGCCCTGGCCCTGCACATAGGGATCGAAAATGCCCGCCAGCTCGTCCGGATGGACGCCGGGGCCCTGATCCATGATCCGCAGCACGACCTCGCCCGCTTCGGTTCCGGCAGACACGTTGACCGTGCCACCGGGCGGAGAGAACTTGATGGCATTGTCGATCACCGCAGCGATCGCCTGTTGCAGCCGGTCGGCATCGCCCGCAATCCTGACACCCTGCGCCGCCTCGGGCGGTGAGGCACAAAGCGCGACAGTCACCCCACTGGCCCGCGCATAGGCGGCAGCAACCTCGCACGCGGCGCGGGTTGCTGCGAACGGATCGATCGCCTCATGCGCCAGCGTCAACCGCGCGTCCTCGGCCTGCGCCAGTGCCATCAGGTCATCCAGGCGGCGTCCCAGAAACAGGCTTGTCTGCTCGATATGGGAAAGCGCTTCGTGCCACTCTTCGGGCGTGTCGCCGTAGCGCAGCGCCACGTCTGCTTCGCCACGGATCGCGGTCACCGGAGTGCGCAGCTCATGACTGACCTTGGCGAGAAACAGACGGCGGCGCTGGTCGACTGCGGCAAGCTCTGCATTGGCCTGCTCAAGCT
>JBIPOH010000041.1:0-15333 GCA_044379435.1 Novosphingobium sp. | reverse complement strand
CCGCCCAACGGCGTTTCGGCGCACGGCGAAGGCCATGTCTGGCTCGGCGCGTTCCGGCCCGAGGGCGAGGCAGCAGCCATTGCCGCCGTAGGGCTGCTCAATGCTGCGGGCATGGGTGCGCAGCATGATAGCGCAGTGCTGGCCGCGATTTGGGAAAAGGCGGCGTTCAATGCCGCGCTGAATGCGCTCTCGACGATCCTCAATCTGCCCGTCGGAGGGCTCGATACACCCGACGGGCGCAGCATCGCCGCCGCCGTGATCGATGAAACCATCGCCGTCGCCGCCGCTTCGGGCATCGCGATGGACCGCGCCCGTCTGCTGGCCAAAACGGACTTCGCGCTTGCTAACCACAAGGCGCACAAGCCCTCGATGCTGCAGGACCGGCTGGCCGGGCGCGCGACCGAGATTGAGGCGATCAACGGCCAGATCGTCAAGGCCGCCGCCGCGGCGGGGCTGGCCGCACCGGTTACCGCAACGCTTGCCGCGCTGGTACGGATGGGGGAGCCGGGCTGACGGCCTCCCCCGACGGTCTCCGCGCGGGGCGGGCTATTTATCCGGCCCGGCTGTCCGGTAATCGCCAAAGGAACCATCGCGCGCGTCGAGAGCGCCGCGCACGTCACCGGCGCGAAAGCCCGCGAAAGTCTGCTTCGAAGCGTCCGTGGTCATCGCAAGGGCCTGCATTTCGGTCCCTGCGCGGATGGCAGAGCGCAACCCCATCGCTTCCATGGCGCGGTGCACTGATCGCTTGTTGATCTGCTGGACCTCGGGCGGGATCTTCGCGATCCGCTCCGCGATCCTGAGCACTTCGTTTTCAAGCTCTTCGGCAGGAAACACCCGGTTGGCAAAGCCCACGCGCACCGCTTCGTGGGCCGATAACGCATCCCCGGTGAGCATCTGCTCCATCGCCGAGCGGAAGCCGCACAGCCACGGGTGGAACTGGGTATCGGGCGGGCTCATTCCGCGCACCGGCGGATAGCCGATCTGCGCATCATCGGCCAAGTAGACGAGGTCGCACGCAGTTGCGAGTTCGGTGGCCCCGGCAAGGCACCACCCGTGCACTTGCGCAACCACGGGTTTGGCCAGATCCCAGATCCGGAACACCCCTTCGACGACATGGCGCGGCCAGAAACCGGGGCCTCCCGCCGTGTGATAGGGCGGCGGCTGCGTGCCTGCCTCTGGCGAGAGATCATAGCCGGCAGAGAAGCACGAACCGGCACCCCGCAAGACAATGACGCTGACCTCGGCGTCCCTGTCCGCTGCTTCCAGCGCCGCGAAAAGCTCGCGCCTGAGGTCGTTGGAGAGCGCATTGCGCTTCTCCGGACGGTTCAGCGTCAACCGGCGCACACCGACGCACGGCATGTCGATCAGCACCAGCGGCGGGGACGGATGCTCCATTACGGCTACTCCAGATATGATTTAGAAACCAGATAGGCTCAGAAAATCGTGTAGCCCCCATCGAGCACGATGCTGTCTCCGGTGTGAAACCGCGCAGCATCAGAGGCCAGGTAGACCGCGATCCCGCCGAAATCCTCAGGCTCCATCCACTGCCGGAAAGGCACGCGGGAAATGACCTGGCGGTTGAACTTCTCGTTCGCCTGCGCGGCCTCGGTCATTTCGCTGACGGTCCAGCCAGGCAGCACCGCATTGGCGCGCACGCCGTAGCGCGCAAACTCGACCGCCGTTGCCCGCACCAGCGAACACACCGCCCCCTTGGCAGTGCCATAGGCCTGATTGCGCGCCGCACCGTGAATCGCCGAAGTCGATGAAATCGCGATCAGCGATCCCCCCGGATCGCCCGCCTCGGCGCGCGCCTTCATGTGCTTGCACGCCTCGCGCAGCGTGAAGAACACACCGTCCAGATTGACCGCCATGACCTTGCGCCACTGCTCTGTCGGAAACTCGGCAAACGGCGCGCCGCCGCCCACACCGGCATTGGCCACGACCGTATCGAGACGGCCAAATTCGGCGACCGCCTTCGCCATGCCCGCGATCACCGCCTGTTCGTCGGAAACGTCCACGATTTCGGCCGCGATGCGCTGCCCGGTTGCTTCCAGCCGCTCCTTCGCCGCCGCATTCTTCGCGGCATTCGTGCCCCAGATGATCACCGACGCCCCCGCCTGCGCAAGCGCCTCCGCCATGCCAAGGCCGATGCCGCCATTGCCACCGGTGACGAGCGCAACTTTGCCGCCAAGGTTAAAGGGCTGGTAAGGCATTGGGATGGCTCCTTATCTGGCGCTCGGATTGCGCCGTTCAGGCCAAAGTTCCCCACAAGGCGGGGCTAGTCCACTTGTGCAAAGTGCTAGTGGAGGCGCGGAGGCCCGAGCGCCGAGATCATGGGGGCAGCATTTGGCGAAATGGTCTTGCACCGAACCAGCGTTCAGCCGCGTGCGCGGATACCGGGAGGGCGAAGACCCGGCCTGGTGGCCCGGCGACCGGTTAGCCAAACGGCGCCAGCCCTTCATGGTGTCAGCGCGGCCACTCAAGATCAGTTTCGGTCAGATAGATCAGCCTCCGCGAACGTCTGCTCCTGATAGAACCTGCCGTACTGACCGCTCGGACTGGGCCTTCTGCCAAGCGCCCCAGATGGCGGTCGTTGCAGATTTGACGACAAGACAGCCGGAAAGGGGAACCGGTATCCAGCCTCTGTCCCGCTATTCGGCGCGAAGGGCGTCGATCGGGTTCAACCCCGCAGCCCGGCGCGCCGGAAAATAGCCAAATACCATGCCGATTGCCGCCGCGATCAGGAAGGCGATCACGTTGATACGCGGCACGAACAGGTAGGGCACCTGCATCAGCGGAGCAATGATCAGCACCAGCATCTGGGCCAGTACGATTCCGATCACGCCGCCAAGGCAGGACAGCACGATCGCCTCGACCAGAAACTGCATAAGAACCTCGCTCGCGACTGCGCCGATGGCAAGCCTGATGCCGATTTCACGGGTGCGCTCGGTCACCGAGACCAGCATGATGTTCATGATGCCGATGCCGCCTACGACCAGACTGATCGCAGCGACCGCAGTGACGATGCCGGTCAGCAAGGTGGTCGTGGCGGTCAGCGTCGCGCTGATCTGCGCGGTATCGAAGATGTTGAAGTCGTCCTGCTTGTCGCCGGCAATCTGGCGCCGCTGGCGCAGAAGACGGGTGATCGCGGTTTGCACGGTGGGGCTATCATAAGTCTGATCCACGCCGACCAGCATTACCCGGATATCGAGATTTCCGGTCAGGCGGCGCTGAACGGTCTTTATCGGCATAATCACGGTATCGTCCTGGTCCCCGCCAAAGCCTGCCTGTCCGCGGGTGGAGAGCAGGCCGATGACCAGACAGGATATTCCGTTAAGGCGGATCCTTTGCCCCAGCGGTGCGTCGGGCGGCCCGCCTTGGGTGAACAGGTTCTTGCGCACGGTGTTGCCCAGAATGCAGACGGCCTTGCCCGCCAGTTCCTCGTCGGGCTCGAAGTTGCGCCCGGCGACCAGGGGCCAGGGCTGGATCAGGAAAAAGCCCGCGGTGGTGCCATTGACGGCCGTGGTCCAGTTGGATCCTTCGTAGACCGCAGTGACGGAGCTGCTCGCCTGCGGCGCCACGGCCGTGATCCCGGCAATCTGATCGCGGATTGCCGCAACGTCCTGCGCGTCGAAATCGGCGGGTTGCGGCCCGCCGCCGCCCCGTCCGAACCCCTGCCCCGGGCGAACCAGCAGGATGTTGTTGCCGAGGCTGGCGATCTGCTGCTGCACGGCCAGCGTGGTTGCCTGGCCCAGGGTTACCATGGTGATCACGGCGGCCACGCCGATGATGATGCCCAGAGTGGTCAGGAACGAGCGCATCAGGTGCCTGCGAATCGAGCGGAAGGCGAGAATGAAGGTGGTGAACAGCATCAGGCCGGCACCGGCAGGTTGCTATCCACGTGGTCGACCAGCCCGTCCTTGAAATGAATGATGCGCTCCGCAAACCGGGCCATGTCGGGCTCATGCGTGACCATCAGCACGGTTATGCCGCTGGTCTGGTTGAGGTCTGTGAGCAGTTTCATGATTTCGATCGAGCGCTCGCTGTCGAGATTGCCGGTCGGCTCGTCAGCCAGCAGAAGTTCGGGATTGGTGACAAGCGCACGGGCAATCGCCACGCGCTGTTGCTGGCCGCCAGACAGTTCGGACGGCGTGTGCCCCGCCCAATCGGCCAGCCCGACCTGAGCCAACGCGGCCAGCGAAAGCGTCTGCCGCGCCTCTCGCCCATCACCCCGATAGATCAGGGGCAGTTCGACATTTTCCAGCGCCGATGTGCGCGCCAGCAGATTGTAGCCCTGAAACACGAAGCCGAGATAGCGCCGCCTGAGCAGCGCGCGCTGATCACGGTTCAGGGTGCCGACATCGCGGCCCTTGAAAAGATACTGGCCACTGCTGGGCACATCGAGGCACCCGAGGATATTCATCATCGTCGATTTGCCCGAACCCGACGGCCCCATGATGGCGACAAAATCACCGGCAGCGATTTCAAGGTCCACGCCCCTCAGCGCCTGGAACTGCGCCTCGCCTGTGCCGAATGTCTTGGTCACATGGCGCAGCTGGATCAGCGGTGCCATCAACCGGCGCCACTGGCCAATTGCCCGGTAATGACCTGCATGCCGGGCCTCAGCGCACCGCCGATCACTTCGGTCGAGGTGCCATCGCTGGCACCGGTCTGAATGTCGACAGCCCGCGGCGCGCCCTTGTCCAGCACATAGACGGTCTGGCGGGCACCGCGGCCCTTTTGCGAGGTCTTGTCGGCACTGCCGCCGCGGATCCCGCGCATGGTCAGCGTGCTGGTGATACCACCACCGCCGGTCACACCGGTGGCGGCAGGGGTATAGCGCAAAGCGGCATTGGGGACGAGCAGTACGCCCAGCCGCGCCTTGGTGATGATCGTGGCCGTTGCGGTCATGCCGGGGCGCAGCCGCAGGGTGGCATTGCCCACCGTGAGATTGGCATTGTACGAAACCACTTGGGAATTGGTGGTGGCCGCCGCTGCCGAAGCGGAGGTTGCGGTCAGATTGGATCCGAGATCGACCCGCGAGACAGTGGCCGGAAAGCGTTCGCCCGGGAAGGCATCGACCGTAAACGTCGCCTGCTGGCCTTGTGCGACTTCGCCGACATCGGCTTCATCGACGGCAACCGGCAGTTTCATCTGGGCCAGATCCTCGGCAATCACGAACAGCGTAGGCGTGTTGAAAGATGCAGCGACGGTCTGCCCCGATTCGATCTGCCGGGTCAGGACCACGCCCTTCACCGGCGAACGGATCACAGTCCTGGTCAAGTTGGTGGTGGCCGAAGACACCACAGCGCGCGCCGCAGACACGTTTGCGACAGCGGATCCCAGCGCGGCCCGGGCGCGGTCATGTTCGGCGTGCGCATTGGCCAGATCTGTATCCGATGGCACTTTGCCGCCCGATAGGCGGAACACCATCTCCAGCCGCGACAGTTGCGCCCGAGCCTGCTCCAAAGTGGCCTGCGCCAGCGCGATGGCGCTCTGGCTGGCGCGCAATTGCGCGGCGCTCTGGTTCACCGTATCGGCAAACCGCGAGGGATCGATCAGCGCCAACTGCTGGCCTGCAACAACCGGGTCATTGACATCGACCATAACCCTGGTGACCAGACCTGACAGTTCCGAACCGACCAGAATCTGGTTCACCGGGGCTAACCGTCCGGTTGCAGAGACGGTAACCTGCAGCGCCCCGCGGCGCACCGGCTGGCTCACGTATTGGTTGGCCGGCACAGCTGAAAGGTAGCGCAGCAGCAGCCCGATCGCGGCGACCGCGATCAGGCCCAGAACCAGCCATTTGGCCTGCCGCCGCCACCATGGCACCGGCTTGACCCCGAGAAAGGCATCGGTTGTTTCCGCGTCAGTCGCAATCATGGTCACTGGCACGGCGACATCGGGTTCGGTGGGTTCAGCCATTGTCAGTCCTGTCTGGGATGGCATCCCGGTCGGTCCAGCCGCCGCCGAGCGCTGTATAGAGCTGCACCAGCGCCGCTGCCCGATCATGACGCGCTTGTGCAGCCCCGTTGCGCGAGGTGATCAGCAGGTTTTCGGTGATCAGCAGCGCGGCATAATCGATCAGCCCGCTGCGATATTGCAGCCGAGCCAGCGCAGCGGAAGAGAATGCGGAAGCTTCGGCGAGGTCGAACTGGACCTGGCGCCGGTTCGCCGCCTGAAGCGCGACGACGGCATTTTCGACATCCTGGAGCGCGACCAGTACCGACAGCTTGTAGCGGGCGAATGCGCCATCGGTGGCCGCACGCTGTGTGCGCACCGCGCTGCGCCGCCGCCCACCGTCGAAGATGGTCTGGGCGATCCGGGCAAAGGCCTGACCGGTAATGAGATCGAACGGGCTGGACAGAGCGCCCGAGCCGGTGCCGATGTTTCCGCCGAGCGACAGCGCGGGATAGAGCGCTGCTTCTGCCACTCCGATACGCGCCGTGGCGGCGGCGAGCGCCTGTTCTGCGGAGCGTACGTCGGGCCTCTGGCGCAGAACATCGGCGGGGATGCCCACGGCAAGACTGGCAGGGCCGACGGGGATCGGCTGCGATTGCGCCAGTTCGGCGCGCAGTGCCCCCGGATCACGCCCGAGCAGAACACCCAGGGCGGCGATCCGCTGGCTGAGATTGCTGCCGATCTGGGGAATGCTCGCCGTTGTCTGGGCGAGTTGGGTCCGCGCCAGATCGACGTCGAACTGGCCGATCAACCCGGCCTGGCGGCGCCAGTCGGCGATTTGCAGATTGTCGGTCTGATTGGTTCGTGCCTCCTGCGCGTTGGCCAGATTGGCCTGTAGCAGCCGCACTTGCAGGTAAGTCGTGGCGATAGTCGACTGCACGGTCAGCGCCATTGCGGCAAAGTCGAACCGGCTGGCCTCGCTGTCGGCGCGGGCCGCTTCGATCGCGCGCGACCGGCCGCCAAACAGATCGACCTGATAGGCCGCATCAGCGGCGCCCGTCAGGCTGTCACCCGAAAGGCTGGCACCGGCGGGCGCGGCAATCGCCTGTGTGCGCGTATAACTGCCCGATGCGGAAACCATCGGTATGGCCGCACTGCGCGCCTGAGCCAGCGCTTCGCGCACCTGGCGGAGCCGCGAGAGAGCCTGGGCAATATCGAGATTGGCGGCCAGACCAGCCTCTTCCAGCCGGGTCAGGTCCGCATCACCGAACTGGTTCCACCAACGGGCTGTTGCGCTTTGCGCAGAAGGGTCGGACGCCACCGAATAGGTGAGCGGAACCGCGAGCGCGGCGGGCGCAGGGGGACGGTAATCCAGCCCGACCACACAAGCGGATAGCGCCAGCATGCCGGGAGCAGCAAGAAGGTGGCGAAGCCGTCTCATTATGCTCCGCCCGTGACCTGCTGCTGCGGGCCGGATGCGGGCGGGTTCATGCCTTGCGATGGCCGTGATCCGTCGCCCTCGGGAAGCGGGCCTTCATGACAGTGGCTGTGAGCGCAAAGCTACGCATAACGTGTTCCCACTGGAAAAAGCGTGCAGCGGCAGTGCGTTGTGCGGCCAAGAGCCGACATGCACGGGCCGCCTGAGCGACGGGGCGAGAATAGGGGATCACCTATGCAGACCTGAGGTATGTGGGAGCGCCGCCTCCCGTGAAACTGTCGGAATCTACGCAGCCGTCCGCGCTTCGCGGAAGATGTCCCAGACGGCGATGAACAGCGCCGCAATAACAGGTCCAATCACAAAACCGTTGAAGCCCATCAGCTCGAACCCGCCGAGCGTGGCGATCAGCACAACATAATCCGGCATCCGCGCATCGTGCCCGACAAGGATCGGGCGGACCACGTTGTCGACACTGCTGACGATGAAGAAGCCAACCAGAAACAAGGCACCGCCGCGCCACAGATCACCCGTCAGCAGAAGCCATGCAGCGACAGGGACCCAGATGAATGCCGTTCCGATGGCGGGAAACAGCGAGAATACGCCCATAGCCACACCCCAGAGCAGCGCGCCGCCGATCCCCAGAATCCAGAAGACGATGCCCCCGGTCAGCCCTTGCAGCACGGCGACGATCAGACTGCCCTTGATCGTGGCACGCACCACCGCGACGAACCGCGCGATCAGCAGGCTGCGCTGGTCGGGCGGGAGCGGCAGGCAACTTTCGATCCGATTGATGATCCGCTTGCCGTCCCGCAGCAGGAAGAAGGTGAGATAAAGCATCACCCCGAGAGAAAGGAAGAACGCGAGCGCCCATTGCCCGATATCGAGCGCACGGACTGCGAGTGGCTGAAGGCTGCTTGCGATGCCCTGGCTAATCCGCTCGCGCACCGTGTTGAAATCGCCAAGGCCAAGGTCCGCCAGCCAGCCACGCACCGCTTGCGGCAGATGCTGTTCGGCCGATGCGAAGCCTCGAGCGAAATCGATCTCGCCCGATTGAAGACTGCCATAGGTAGCCGCGCCCTGTCTCAGCAGCGCCGCGCCCAGCAGCATGGCCGGGACGACCGCGACCGCGATAACGGCCATAAGCGTTATTCCCGCGGCCTGATTGGGGCGCCCCGGCGCACGGCGCAGCAGCGCGGTGTTGATCGGCGCGAACAGAATGGCGGCGATCACGCCCCACAGGATCGCGCCAGCGAACGGTCCAACCAGCCAGGCAAAGGCGAGCGTGGTGGAGACGAGGAGGACGAGCAGAAAGCCGCGCTCCAGCGCGCCGTGTGGATTCGGCGGTCTGGTCATGCCGCGCTCTCGCGGAAGAGCGGTGCCCGATAACCACGGCGTATCAGGAACCGGCCAAAGCCCAGTTGGCCCACTTCGAGCAGCGCCAGCAACAGAATGCCGAGGCCCACCGCCAAACCCATGTCGCTCCACGCAATCGTGCCAAACTTCAGCAGGGTCTGTGCTGCCGGGATGAACAGAATGGCCACGGTGATCGCCCCGACTGCCAGAAGGACCATGCGCAAAGCCGTATTGGGCCGAAGCAGCGCCTGCCACAGCACAGCGCTGAACGAGCGGTTGACGAACGTCAGCGCCAGAACCGCAGCAACCAGTGCGAAGAACATCAGCGCGCGCAATTCGCTTTCAGGCATACCGTTCGCGGTCTCGGCGAAGAGCATGGCGGCCAGCAGGGCCAAAGCCGTTGCGCCCTGAAACACGCTCCATGCGATCATGTGCAATGAGAACAGCGCCTCATCGCTCGCACGCGGCGGGCGCGCCATGATGTCGGCCTCGTCATCCTCCGCCTCGAACACCAGCGCGCAGACGGGATCGATCACCAGCTCCAGCAACGCGATGTGAATCGGGCCGAACAGCAGCGGCTGACCGAACAGCAAGGGGATCAGGGCAAGGCCGGCTATCGGTACATGCACCGCGAAAATGAAGGCCATGGCCTTGCGGAGATTGTCATAGATACGCCGCCCGAGCCGCACCGCCTGCACAATCGCGCCGAAGTCGTCGTCCAACAGCACGATCGCCGCCGCCTCGCGCGCCACATCAGTGCCGCGCTGGCCCATCGCCACGCCGATATGCGCCGCCTTGAGCGAGGGGGCATCGTTTACCCCGTCGCCGGTCATGGCAACGATTTCCCCCGCCGCCTTGAACGCCTGCACGATGCGCAACTTCTGCTCGGGCATGATCCGGGCAAACACGGTGACCGTTTTCAGGCACAGCGCCAGCGCGGCATCATCGAGCGCCGCAAGATCATCGCCGGTCAGGACATCGCCATCGGCGATCCCGGCCTCGGCCGCGATGGCGCGCGCGGTCGCCGCATGATCACCGGTTATCATTACCACGCGGATGCCCGCGTTGCGGCATTCGGTCACGGCAGCGGGAACGCTGGGGCGGAGCGGATCGGCGAGGCCTACGAGCCCGGTCAGCGTATAGTGATAGGCATGCTGGCTCTTGGCCCAGTTGCGGTCTTTCGGTGCGGCCGTGGCGACCGCCAATACCCGAATGCCGCGCATCGCCATCGCCTCGACCGCTGCTTTCATGGCGGCATGGACAGACGGGGAGAGACGGCACAGCCCGGCAATCGCTTCCGGTGCGCCCTTGGCGGAGAGCCGCAGTTCCTCGCCATCGTCCCAGACATTCGACATCGCGAGCAAATCGGGTCGCAGGGCATAGGCCTGCACCAGATCGCCGTGGGCTTCGGCAAGTGGCGCTTCCTTGCCGCGCGCGCCGTGAAGCGCAATTTCCATCGGATCGCTTGGTGCCTCGGCACTGGCAAGGGCCGCCGTTTCGACCAACGCGCGAAACGCGTCCGGTGCCGCCAATCCCGGCTTCAGCGCAACGGTCTCCCCCGAAGGCAGCCACAGCGCCGCCACCGACATGCGGTTTTCGGTGAGCGTGCCGGTCTTGTCGGTGCAGAGCACGGTTGCCGAACCGAGCGTCTCGATCGCAGCGGCCCGGCGGGTCAGCACGCCGACTTTGCCGATCCGCCATGCGCCCATCGCAATGAACACCGTGAGCACCACGGGGAACTCTTCCGGTAGCAACGACATGCCGATGGCGATTCCGGCCAGCACCGCCTCGATCCACCCGCCGCGCAGCAGGCCGAACAGCACGACAACCAGAAGCGCAACCGTGCCGCCGCCCAAGGCGCACCAGCCCACGATCCGCGTTGTCTCGCGGCGGAGGCGCGGCGCTTCGGTTTCGAGGCCCGCGAGTGACTGGCCGATGCGGCCGATCTCGCTGCGCGGTCCCGTCGCCACGATGCGCGCGATCCCGCTTCCGCGTGTGACGAGCGAGCCCGAATAAAGAAACGGCAAGTCATCCCCGCCGGGGCGCGGCACTGTTTCGTCCGCGTTTGGTGGCGCAGCAATCTTGCCTACAGGAAGCGATTCGCCTGTCAGCAGCGATTCATCTGCCTGCAGATCATGGGCTTCCACCAACCGCGCATCGGCGGCGATTCGGTCGCCCTGTTCCAACACGATCAGATCGCCGCGCACCACGTCGCGCCCGGCAATGCGCAGGCGCGCGCCGCCCCGGATGACAAGTGCGCGCGGGGCCGAAAGATCACGCAAAGCTTCCAGAACATGTTCGGTTCGGGCTTCCTGAATGACCGTGACGGCAATGGAAAACGTCGCGAATGCCAGCAGAATCAGCGCCTCGTTCAGGCTCCCCAGCAGCAGATAGGCGCCTCCGCCCAGGAGCAGCAGAGCCAGCATCGGCTCGCGCAGGACGCCCAGCGCAATCCGCAGGACGGAACGCTGTCCTGCTCGGGCGAGCTCATTGGGACCATCGGTCACCAGACGGGCCGCAGCTTCGGCAGGCGTCAGACCTGTGTCAATCATCGCGCTCACCTTCGCCCCCACCCTCATCCGAACTGCTGCGATGGCAGGCCGCGCAATTGCCAATGTTCCGGATGCCTTCCTCAGCATGCTTGGTGCGGATCTGATCGGGCTGATGTTCGTGGCAGCCAAAGCAGGTGTAGCCGCTGGTGTTCCCGCCGATGTGGCAAGTGGTGCAGGCCGTCTGGTGCGGTCCGTTCAGCGCAAAGAAGCGCGTGTGATCGAAGGTTGCTGGTTGCCACGCCTTTGCCGAATGGCAGACCGAGCAATTGCTACCGGCCTGAGCGTGAAGCGGGTTTGCAGGGGCGCGGTGGCATGCGGCGCACTGCCCGCGAACTGCCGGCCGCAGCAGGGTGTGCGCAAAACTGTGCTGCGCCGTTTTCAGCAGCAGCGGCCCGGTGTGATCGCTGTGGCAGGCCATGCAGTTGGCTTGACTGAGGGCTTGATGGAACGCGATCCGGTCGCCCATTGCATTCACCGGAGCGCCCTTGGTAGTCCGGATGGCGATGTCGGTCAGTTTGTGGCAGGCCACGCAGCGCTCCGCCGAAGCGCCGCGCAGCGGCGCGTGGCAGGCAAAGCAGTCTCCAGCGATGGCGCCATGCGCAGGGATGACCGGGCCGGGCGCGACCATCGCCTGCGGCCAGGCGAACGTGAGCGCGATCACCCCGGCGATGCCGGCGATCAGCAGCCAGAGGCGCCAGCGCATCAATGCCAGCCCCAGAACAGAAAGGTTGCGATGATATGCGCCAGAGCGAGCACGCCGAAGGCTAGCGTGATCGGCAGGTGGACCACGCGCCACGACTTGATGAGATCATAGGTCAGGCTGTCCCAGCTGGTCTCCTGTTCGAGTGCCCCATCAGACAGGCCCGTCTCATGCAGCCGCGCGCGGTTCGCCATCAGCTGCCTGCGCGAAGGCCCCATCAGGTATTTGCCGGTGAGGCCGCTCGCCACATTGATCAGCATGGCCGCGGTGGCCAGCCACGCGAGCACCGCGTTGAAATGGATGCCGGCATGGACCAGGATCAGCAGCGACCCCGCCCATGCCAGACGTTCATGCCAGCGCAGCAGCAGGACCGGCTTGCCTATGCTGATGACTTTGTGCTTGCGCAGAGAATAGGCTGACGAGGCGAGGATCAGCAGCACGCCGGGAATGCCAAGATAGCGGCCGATCCAGACCAAACCCGCCAGATGCAGCCCGGCATCAACCGCGAGGGCCGCGCCGACCAGCGCCAAAAGCATCAGCGCAAAGGGTATGACCTCCCGGCTGAGCAGGCTGGTGCGCGAGATGAAGTTCAGATTGGGATGCAAGTGTGGCCTGGTCATACTCACCAATCCTCACAGCAAGCGAATGTTCCACCCGGCAGCGCGCCGAAAGAACGGCGCTGGGGTTTGTGGCAATCAAGGGATGCCACGACCCAGCCCGTGGTGCGCCCGAAGCCTGACAGAAACCTGACGGGGATGAAGATTAGCGCGTTGATCGGCCCGGTTCGGGCGGCGCGAACGTGACCTGGAACGGCGCTCCGCCGTCTGGTGCATGCACGAGGGCATTGTCGATCAGGTTGCGATAGATCCGGTAGATTGCCTCCGCATGGGCCAGCGCACGAATATCGCCAATTGCTTCAAAGCGCAGGTCGCGCTGCGCCGTGAACGCTTTCGGTGCCATGCCCCCAACGATTTCCCGTCCGATATCGGCCAGATCCACCAACACGTTCGGCTCGACGCCAACGCCGAGTAGCGCGAACAACAACGTGAAAGCGGCCAGCCGCGTCGCGATTTGCCGGAAGAGCGTCGGACCAGCGGCCCCCCTCTTGCTGAACCCCGCCCGATCCATGGGCGCTCGTCAAGGCAAACAGCGCATAGCCGACGCCGTGGATGGTCCGAATCTGCACGTCCGCTCCGGCCGTCGCCAGTCTTTTGCGCACGCGCGAAACGCAGGCCCCAAGCGCACTCGGCGTCACTTCCGCATCCATGAAATAAAGCGCGCCATCAAGCGCCGGCTTGGCCACGACATGCCCCGCGCGCCGCAGCAGACATTCGAGCAAAGCAACCTCGCGCGGGGTTGCAACCACAAGCCCGCCACGCGCTGTCAGGACGAGGATCGGGATCATCTCCTGCCGCCGCCTGAGCCCGCGCACCAGTTCCAGCCCTTCGCCATCAGGAAGGCCGAGATCAAGCAGCATCAGGTCATACGCGGTGATCGCCAGCGCATGCTCGGCCCCGGCCACCGTTTCGCACCGGTCGACCGCGAAGCCGACCCTCACGGATCAGGCTCGCAAAACGGGCATTATCCTCGGCCAGAAGCAGGCGCATTGTCGATGTCCGTTCCAACAGCAGCCCGCTTTTAGCCGGTAATCATCGCGCGTGGCAGGTTCTCATGATGGCGCCCGTTTTCGGCAATCGGGCCAACCAGCGCGTCGGGCTTACAAGCCGTTTGCTGCCTGTCTTGGGAACATGAAGGTCAAGTCGCAATGAGCGACGCCCTGGCCGTGGTTTAGCCAAACTTCACTGGCTCAAAGAACCCGCCTTCGCATTCGGGTTGGCCACCGGACCAAGGTGGCGGGGTCGGAAGCCGAGGTGCGCTGATCAATGACCATTCCCTATAATCAAAAGCCTTGTGCCTCCGGCCCTCTCCATCACTGATGATGCCGGTCAGCGCGCTGATGGGGCTTGAGCGGATGCAGGCGGCCTATGCCCACGCCGTCGCAAGGAATACCGCTTCTACAGCTACAGCGCATTGAGGCTGCTTCCTCCGGGGGGAGTAAGCGGAACGCATCCCCCCGTGCAACCCCTCACGCGATGATCTGGATGTCGCTGTAGATCAGAACTGGGTGCGTTGAAGCACCGAGCAGCGCGATCTGGACAGCAGGCAGCCCGGCTATACCATCCGCATCGTAGTAGAGCTTGCCGGTCGTAGTGTCGTATATGAAGCGGTCTGTGCCGTCCTGAGCGCTTGTGGCCCCATCAGCAGCGTAGAAGTCGCTGGCGAGCAGTGGCCCTGTGTAGGTCAGGCCGTCAAAGATCGCCTTGCTCAATCGGATCTTGTCGCCTTCCGTGCGGCTGAAATCGGCTATGAGATCTACCCCAAAAGAAGCGGTGTCGAAGACAAACGTGTCCTTGCCCTTACCGCCGGTCAGCGTATCGCTGCCGTTGCCGCCGTAAAGCAGGTCGTTGCCTGCGCCCCCGCTCAGCGTATCATTGCCGCCACGTCCGAAGAGCTTGTCGCTCCCACCGTCACCTACGAGGGTGTCGGCACTTGCTCGCCCGGTCAGCGTCTCGTTCCGCACATCCTTGACCGTGATGGAAAGGTTCTGCGTGTCAGACAAGCGGCCGTCCGACACCTGAACGGTCACCTTGTACACGTTGTCGTTGCCGCCATCGGCGGGAGCTTCGTAGTTCGGTCCAGCTTTGAAGCTCAAAGCTCCCGAAGTCGCGTCGATCTGGAACAGAGCGGCATCGGCACCGCCAGCAATCGTATAGACCAGCTTGGCGCGGGCATCCGGATCCTGCGCCTTGATCGTTGTGGCGGCAGAAACGTTTTCTGAAATGACAAGCGCGGCGTTCTGGCCTCCGCCGTTCGATCGAATAACGGGCGCTTCGTTGAAGTTGGTCACCTTGACGGCGAGCGCCTGCGTGTCCTTCAAGGTTCCATCAGAAACCTGGATCGTAACGTCATAAATGTTGTTCGCACCGGCATCGGAAGGGGCTTCGAAATTCGGTGCCGATTTGAACCGAAGCTGGCCTGAGATAGGATCGATCGTGAACAGTGCGGCGTCTGCACCACCAGCAATGGCAAAGGTCAGCGTGTCATCCTGGTCCGGATCCAGCACCGTTGCGACGGCCACATCCGTTGCATTCTCGATCATCGTCAACTGCGCCTTACCACGACCGCCTGCGCTCGTGATGGATGGCGCTTCGTTGACGTTTGTCACGGCCACGGCAATCGACTGCCTGTCGGTCAGAAAGCCGTCCGAAACTTGGACCACGACGTCATAGACGTTATCCTTGGCTCTGTCCGTCGGCGCATCGAAGTCAGGTGCTGCTTTGAAAGATAGCGCGCCCGTGACAGCGTCGACCTGAAACAGCGCCGCGTCC
>JBIPOH010000040.1:0-15346 GCA_044379435.1 Novosphingobium sp. | reverse complement strand
CGAAGCAGCAGGTCGTCTTTTGTCCCGTCACCATCTGCGTCCGCCCTTACGTACCAAACGGAATATGCGGTTGGCGTACGGTTGGTGAACCCCATGAACGCCTCGTTGGCGCTGGTTCCCAAACGGGCGTCAATGCTGGCAAGGTCCACGCGATCCACGCCGCTCTTGAAATTGTAGATTCTATCGCGAGCCAAGCTGGTCGATTCACTGATCAGATTGAAGTCAAAGACATCACGGACCGTGTCTGTGCCACCATATAGGCGATCGGCGCTTGCGCCACCGATCAGGACGTCAGACCCGGCTTCGCCTCTAAGTATGTCTGCGCCAGTTCCGCCCCAAAGTTTATCGTTTCCATTGCCGCCGAAAAGCTGATCGGCGCCGGAATCGCCCAACAGCTCATCGTTGCCATCGTACCCATACATGGCATCAGCTCCCGAGAAACCTCGGAAATAGTCACGAAAATTGGACAGATAAAACTTATCATTTCCATTAAATGCGGACGCAATAAGCTTGAGCTCATCGGCATTGGAAGGTGTGAATGATGAGTTGTAAATTGCAGCAAAGTTGATCGATATTCCTTCGGCCGCCCATTCAATTTGATTGGTCGTGAGGTCGATGTGCAGCAGCCCAGTTACAGTGCCACTGATTGGGTCTCCCACGCTGTTCGTTGTGAAGCCAAACCCGCCTAGAACAAGCTCTAGGTTGTCAATACCATCGTTTGCATCCGCATAGGCAACATCCTGATAGACCTTGCCGTTGAATGTCAGGTTTGCTTGCTTCAGAATATCAGCGTCGTATCCGTAGGCTTGGAACCAATTGAGGTTTGTGTCCCTCAGGTCTGCTCCGATAGAAAGGCTATGCGTGAAGGTTGCCATCCCGAATCTCCCATTGGCGTTTCAGGAAGTTTCGCACTGATTTGGCCAGCTACAATACGCAGATTCCGTGTTTGATTTGCGGTGATACGTGGTTTGAATTCCGGGTTTGAATTCCGGTGCCCCCAGAATTCCGGTGACACGTGCAACAACCCCAATCCCTTCAACCAATCTCCCCCACGCCCGTCAACGTAAGCGGCCCCGTACCCGGCAGTTCCACCCGCAGTTCCAGTGTGCCGCCGGCGGCTTCGACGAAGCGGCGCAGGGTGGAGAGGTAGAGGTCGGTCTGCTTCTCGATCTTGACGACAGAGGGCTGCTTGATCCCGAGGCTCTGGGCGATCTGTTCCTGGCTGCGCTGGGCGAGTTTGCGCAGGGCTTTCAGGCCTTCGACTTCGGCGTGAAGTTCTGCCGTGCGGGCCTCGATCCGGGCCTGCCGATCCTCGGGCATGGCGGCCAGCACTTCATCGAGTGTGCGGCCTAATCCGGTCGGCTTGCCAGCTTTCGTTGCCATCACTCCATTCCTTTCAACTTCTCGAGATGATCGGCAAAACGGCTGTCTGCCTTGGCGATCAGGTTCTTGTAGAACCGCTTTTGCGAGACGCCTGCCTTGTCGCCTGCGACGAACACGATGGCCTTGCGCGTGGGATCAAACGCGAAGGCCACGCGCCAGACTCCGTCAGCGGCGGAGAAGCGCAGTTCCTTCATGTTGGCGAACGCTGAGCCTTCCAGTGTATCCGCGTGCGGACGCCCGAGCAGCGGCCCCTAAAGCTGAAGCAAGCCTGCTGCCGCAGTGAGGGCATCCTGCACTTCAAGCGCCAGTTATTCGTATTCGGAATCGAAGGCCGGATGGAAGACAACTTGCCAACGCATGAGTGCTGCATAGCTTTTGGGCTATATTTTGTCAAGCCGCCCGCTTCGCCCTCTTCGCAATCGCACTCAGCCCCTTCGTCAGCTGCACCAGCCCATTCAGCCGCGCCTCGGGCGAACCCCACGCCCGGTTGATCACCAGCTTGTTATCAGGCCGCAGTTTGGCGGTGCCCTGCAAACGCTCGATATAGGCGAAGAGGCCGGCGGGTTCGGGGAAGCTGTCGTTGTGGAACGAGACGAGCGTGCCCTTTGCGCCGACGTCGATCTTGGCGATGTGGGCGGCGATGGCCTGGCGTTTGATTTCGATGAGCTTCAGGAGGTTCTGCGTGGGCGCGGGGAGGGGGCCGAAGCGGTCGATCATTTCGGCGGCGAGGGCTTCCACGCCGTCTGCGCCTTCGGCATCGTTCATGCGGCGGTAGAGCGCCATGCGCACGGCGAGATCGGGGACGTAGTCTTCCGGTATCATGATCGGGGCATCGACGGTGATCTGCGGGCTCAGCGCATTGCGCTCACGCGCGAGGCCGATTTCGCCGGCCTTGGCCGCGACAATCGCGTCTTCGAGCATCGACTGGTAGAGCTCGAAGCCTACCTCGCGGACGTGGCCGGACTGCTCGTCGCCAAGGAGGTTGCCCGCGCCGCGAATATCGAGATCGTGGCTGGCGAGCTGGAAGCCCGCGCCGAGGCTGTCGAGGTCGCTCAGCACCTTGAGGCGCTTTTCGGCGATTTCGGTGAGGGCCTGGTTTTCGGGGAAGGTGAGGTAGGCATAGGCGCGCAGCTTGCCGCGCCCGACGCGGCCGCGCAGCTGATAGAGCTGGGCGAGGCCGAAGCGGTCTGCGCGGTGGAGCACGATGGTGTTGGCGCTGGGGATATCGAGGCCGCTCTCCACGATGGTGGTGGAGAGGAGCACTTCGTAGCGCTTTTCATAGAACGCGCCCATGCGGTCTTCGACTTCGGTGGGGCTCATCTGGCCGTGGGCGGAAACATAGCGGATTTCCGGCACGTTGAGGCGGAGCCATTCCTCCAGCTCGGGCATGTCGGCGATGCGGGGCACGACGATGAAGCTCTGCCCGCCGCGCTGGTGTTCGCGCATCAAGGCCTCGCGCATGGTCATGTCGTCCCACGGCATCACATAAGTGCGCACGGCGAGGCGGTCGACCGGCGGGGTCTGGATGGTGCTGAGTTCGCGCAGGCCCGACATCGCCATTTGCAGCGTGCGCGGGATGGGCGTGGCCGTCAGGGTGAGGACGTGGACGTCGGCCTTGAGTTCCTTCAGCCGTTCCTTGTGCGTCACGCCGAAGCGCTGTTCCTCATCGACGATGACGAGGCCGAGGCGCTTGAACTCAAGGCCCTTGGAGAGAAGCGCGTGGGTGCCGATGACGACATCGATGGTGCCGGCGGCAAGGCCTTCCTTGGTGGCGGCGGTTTCCTTGGGCGGAACGAGGCGCGAGAGGCGGCCGACTTCGAGGGGGAAGCCGGAGAAACGCTCCACGAAGGCGGTATAGTGCTGGCGCGCCAGCAGCGTGGTGGGAGCGATGATGGCGACCTGCTTGCCCGCCATGGCCGCCACGAACGCGGCGCGCAGGGCGACCTCGGTCTTGCCGAAGCCGACATCGCCGCACACGAGCCGGTCCATCGGCTTGCCGCTGGCCAGATCGGCGAGGACGTCTTCGATGGCGCGTTCCTGATCGTCGGTCTCGGCCCAGGGGAAGCGGTCGACGAAGGGGCCGAAGCTGGCGGGATCGGGGGCGATCACGTCTGCCTCGCGCAGGGCGCGCAGGGCCGCGGTCTGCATGAGCTGCCCGGCGATTTCGAGGATGCGTTCGCGCATCTTCGCCTTGCGGCGCTGCCATGCCTCACCGCCGAGGCGGTCGAGCTGGATGCCTTCGGCGTCGCTGCCATAGCGGGAGAGGACGTCGAGGTTTTCGACCGGGATGTAGAGCTTGTCGCCGCCGTGGTATTCGAGCTGGACGCAATCGTGCGGGCTATCGCCCACATCGACCGGCACGAGGCCGATGTAGCGGCCAATGCCGTGCTCCATGTGGACGACGAGATCGCCGGTGCCGAGCGCGGCGAGTTCGGCGAGGAAGGCGTCGGCATCCTTGCGCTTGCGCTTGGGGCGCACGAGCCGGTCGCCCAGAATGTCCTGTTCGGTGAGGACTTCGACATCGCCGCTGGAAAAGCCCTGCTCCAGGGGGAGGACGACGGCGGCGGGTTTGCCGAGGGCTGCCGCGCCGAGAGCTTCCTGCCAGGTTTCGGCCAGCGTTGGCGCGGCTTTACCGGCATCGCCCAGCAGTGAGGCGAGGCGGGCGCGCGAGCCTGCGGTATAGGCCGCGACAACCGCCTTGCGGCCGCGCGTGGCGAGCGCGGCGAGGTGCTTGGCGGCGGCTTCGTAGATATTGGCGCCGGACGCGCGCTCTGGCGCGAAATCGCGCGGGGCGCCGAAGCCGAAATCAAGGACGCGGGGGCCCTCGGGCTCGGCGAACTGGCTCATGCGGTGGATGGGCCAGCCCATCGCGGCGCGGTCGAATTCATCGCGGGCGAGGTAGAGCGCGGTTTCGGAAAGGGGGCGGTAGGTGGTGGCACCGGCGCGCTGGCTGCTTTCGGCGCGGGCCTGGCGATAGTCGGTGATATCGGCGAGGCGCTCTTCAGCGGCTTTGGCGGCGGCGGCATCGAGGAGGACGAGGTCACCGTCTGCAAGGTGGTCGAACAGCGTGACGAGGCGGTCTTCGAGGAGGGGGAGCCAATGCTCCATGCCCGCAAGGCGGCGGCCATCGGTTACGGCCTGATAAAGCGGATCGCTGGTGGCATTGGCGCCGAATTGCTCGCGGTAGCGCGTGCGGAAGCGGCGGATGGACTCTTCATCCAGCAGGGCTTCGCTGGCGGGGAGCAGGAGATGCGATTCGACGGGCTGCACCGAACGCTGGGTGGCCGGATCGAACAGGCGCATGGTCTCGATCTCGTCGCCGAAGAAATCGAGGCGCAGGCCGTGGGAAAGGCCGCTGGGCCACAGATCGAAGACCGAACCACGCACGGCATATTCGCCCGCGTCCACCACGGTATCGACGCGGCTATAGCCCTGCCGCTGGACGAGGGCGATGAGCGCATCGCGCGCGATTTCCTGACCGACGCGCAGCGCCCGGACGGATTCACGGATGCGGAACGGTGTAAGCGTGCGCTGGAGGACAGCGTTGATCGTGGTGACGAGGAGTTGCGGGCCTTCGAGCTTTTCCTGCAAGCCGTGGAGCGCGGCAAGGCGCCGGGCGCTGACCGACATGGCGGGCGAGGCGCGGTCGAAGGGCAGACAGTCCCACGCGGGGTATTCGGCGACATCCAGTTCGGGCGCGAAGAACGCCGCGCTCTGGGTGACGGCGCGCATGGCGGCATCGTCTGCGGCGATGAAGACCGTGCGTTTCGGGCTCTTGCCGGTGGCGGCCGCGCGGGCGAGATCGGCAAGAACCAGCGGCTGTGCGCCGCGCGCCACGCTGGCGAGCGTGAGCGGCGTGGTCGCGGCAAGAATGCGGGACGGATCGGGCACGGCCAGAAAACCTTGGGCGATCAGCGCGGAATGTCGACGTAATCGAGGCGGCGCATGGCGTCCATTTCAGCGCCTTCGAACGCGGACGGCACAGCCTGCGTGCCCAGCGCCCAGGCCATGATGTCGACGTCGTCTTCTTCCAGCAGGCGCTCGAACCAATCGCGCGCCGCCTCGTCCCACTGGGCGTGGCGCACATCGAAGAAGCAGCCGATCATGTAGTCCGCCTCACGCGTGCCGCGGTGCCAGGCGCGAAACTTCATCCGCGCGAGGCGGGGGCTGAGCGGAGAGTCGGGTGCGGTCATGGTGGCCCGATACGCCGGAGCGGGCGTGCGGGGCAAGCGCCAAGCCGGAAGCCCGAAAGGGCGGCGTTATCAGGCCCGGAGCGCGGCCAGCACTTCGGTGCCGGTGCGGCCCACCATTTCCTTCGCCAGTTCGCGCCGTAGGACAGCTTTCAGTTGACCATGATAGTGCGGGCGCAATTCGCCAAGCGTGCGCGGCGAGGCGATGATCACGAGGTCTTGAACGCGGTGCGCCAGCACCTCGGCATTGAGCCAGTGAACGACGGCGGCACTGTGTTGCGCCTCGATCACCTGACTTGCCGGATCGTGGCCGCTCATGTGGCCATGCTGCCCGCCCGAGGCGTGGCCGTGAAGATCAAGCACGGGCATGGCCTCGGCTTCGAGGACAGGCTCGGCATCATTGCCGCTGTTGCGCAGCAGCGCAAAATGGGCGCCATCGACAATGGCGACGAGGGTTCCGTGAGGAATGGGCATCTGGGGGGCATCCTGCGTTGTGAAGGTGCAGTCTGAATGATCGAGAAGCCGTGATGGGCCCAAGCCAGGTCCGTATCCATGCGCTGGATCAAATTGGTCGAGGTGTGGCGCTTCGCGGCGGGCATGACTATGAACAAGCGCAATGCGCCCCGATCTGCTCAATCCGCTGTTTACCGAAACCGAGGGCCTCAAGGGTGTCGGCCCGGGGCTGGCGCGGCCTTTGGGCAAGCTCGGCCTCACGCGGGTGCGCGATCTGGTTTATCATTTGCCGGACCGGTTCGTGGCGCGGCGGGCGGTTGGCAATCTCGATGAAGCGGCGATTGGCGAGCAGATCGTGGTGGCGCTGACGGCGCGCGAGCATCGCGCCAGTTCGGGGCGCGGGCCTTACCGGATCATGGCCGAGGATGCGCTGGGCAACCATGTGGCGCTCGTGTGGTTCGGACGGGCGAGCTACACCGCGAAGAAGCTGCTGCCGGTGGGCGAGAAGCGCTGGGTCGCCGGGCGGCTCGACCAGTATGGGCAGGGCTGGCAGATCGTGCACCCGGAGCACATTGCCGAGGACAGCAGCGCGTTGGCGGGATCGCTGAACGAGCCGGTCTATCCGCTGGCCGAGGGGCTGACGCAGGCGCGGATCGGCGGGCTGACGGCACAGGCCATGGCGCTGGTGCCGGAATTGCCGGAGTGGATCGAGCCGGGCCTGCTCGCGCAGTCGGGCTGGCCGGCGTGGAAAGAGGCGCTGCTGGCGGCGCACAAGGGTGCGGACGTGGCAGCGCGCGACCGGTTGGCCTATGACGAACTCCTCGCCAATGCACTGGCCTTGCTGCTGGTGAAGGCCAGCAACCGCACGCGGCGGACGGTGCCGTTGCGGGGAGACGGGCACCTGCGCGACAAGCTGCGGCTGCCATTTGCGCTGACGGGCGCGCAAGCGCGCTCTGTCGCAGAGATCGAAAGCGATGTGGCGCAGGACGCGCCGATGTTGCGGCTGCTGCAGGGCGATGTGGGTTCCGGCAAGACGGCGGTGGCGCTGCACGCCATGCTGATCGCGGTGGAAGCGGGGGCGCAGGCAGCCTTGCTCGCGCCGACCGAGATTCTGGCGCGCCAACATGCCGAGACCTTGCAGCGTATGGCGGCGGGCACGGGCGTGCAGATTGCGCTGCTCACTGGCAAATCATCGCAGCGCGGCGGCAGCAAAGCGCGCGAGGCGATCCTGATGGGGCTGCTGGATGGCAGCATCGACATTGTGGTGGGCACGCACGCGATTTTTCAGGAGAGCGTGACCTACCGCAATCTCGCGCTGGTGGTGATCGACGAGCAGCACCGCTTCGGCGTGGGCCAGCGGCTGATGTTGACGCAAAAGGGCAAGGCGACGCCGCACTGCCTCGCGATGACCGCAACGCCGATCCCGCGCACGCTGACGCTGGCACAATATGGCGAGATGGAGGTTTCCAAGCTCGATGAAATGCCGCCGGGGCGCCAGCCCATCGATACGCGGGTGGTGGCAGTGGAGCGCCTACCTGAGGTCGTCGAAGGGCTGGCGCGGCATCTCGCGACCGGCGCGCAGGCCTATTGGGTGTGCCCGATGGTGCGCGAAAACGAGAACGCCGATCTGGCGGCGGCCGAAGCCCGGTTTGCCGAGATGCAGCAGCGGTTTGGCGAGGATGTGGTGCTGGTGCACGGCCAGCTGCGACCCGAGGCCAAGGACGCGGCGATGGAGCGCTTCGTGCGCGGCGAGGCGAAGCTGCTGGTGGCGACGACGGTGATCGAGGTAGGCGTGGACGTTCCCGCCGCCAGCCTGATGGTGATCGAGCAGGCGGAGCGGTTTGGGCTGGCGCAGCTCCACCAGTTGCGCGGGCGGGTCGGGCGCGGATCGGCGCGGTCCACCTGCCTGCTGCTGCGCGGGGAGTCGCTTTCGGAAGTGGGGCGCGAGCGGCTGGCCCTGATGCGCGAGACGCAGGACGGGTTTCGGCTGGCGGAGGAGGACTTGCGCCTGCGCGGTGGGGGCGAATTGCTGGGCACCCGGCAATCGGGTGATACGCCCTTTCGGGTAGCGGACTTCGAACAGATTGCCCGGCTGCTCCCGCTCGCGCATGACGACGCGCGTCTGCTGATGGAGCGCGATGGCGGGCTTTCCTCCCCGAGGGGCGAGGCGGCGCGGGCGCTGCTCTATCTGTTCGAGCGCGACTGGGGCGTGCAGCTGCTGCGCGGCGGTTAGGGTCTGAAAGGACAAGAGTTGAAGCGAGTTTCGGAAAGCGCGCGGGCGCTGGGCTACGCGGGCCTCCTGCCGCAAGTGGCGGCGCTGCTGGCGGTGTTCAAGGGCGGCGAATGGGCGTGGACCGCGCTGGCGCTGGCCTATGCCTATGCGGCGCTGATCTTCAGCTTCCTTGGGGGGATCTGGTGGGGAATCGGCATCGCCCGGCCCGAAAGCCCGCGCTGGATCTTTCTCGTCGGCGTCTGCCCATCGCTGATCGGGCTGGGGCTGTGGTGGCCATGGATGGCGGGCTGGACCTGGCCGGGACCGGAACTGATCGTTCTGGGCGTATGTCTGGCGGCATCCCCGCTGGTTGATACGGCCATCGGGCTAAAGCCGGATGGCTGGCTGGCGCTGCGGCGCAACTTGTCGATCGGGCTGGGCGCACTCAGCGTGGTGATCGGGCTGCTGGCCGAGCGCGCTTCGGGCATTTGAGGTGGGGGAGCGCTGTCGCGCCCCCCAACTGCCTTCACTCCACCGGGAGCAATTGACCGGACTTCACATCGTAGATGAAACCCCAGACGGGAACATCCTTTGGCGTGAGCGGATGGTTGCGGATGCGGGCGACGTCGTCACGAACGCTCTGGGCGAGGTCCTTGAAGGTCAGCCATGCCACATGCCAGCCTTCCGGCGATCCGCCTTCTGACTGGGGGTTGGTCCATGAGGTACCATCGAACGAAGCGGTCGCGCGGCTGGTCTCAAGCAGGCTGGCCATCGTCGGGCTATCGAACAGTTCCATGCCGCAATCGGTGTGATGAATGACGAACCATTCCCTGGTGCCCAGCAGCTTGTGGCTGATGACCAACGAGCGGATCGCATCATCGCTCGCGCGGCCACCGGCATTGCGAATGACATGCGCGTCACCCTCGGCAAGGCCCGCGTACTTGGCCGGGTCCAGGCGGGCATCCATGCAGGTCAGAATGGCAAAGCCGCGCGCAGGCGGCAGCGCAAGCGCAGCCTTGTCTCCGAACGATTCGGCGTAGCCCTGATTGGCCAGCATCACCTCGTCATAGATTTTGGTCGGCTTGGGTTCGCTGTGCTGCTTTGCCATCATCACTTCTCCTTGGGGGTCTGATCGAAACTGAAACCCAGCCCGACCGATGTTTCGGTCCGACTAGCGATCCAGCTTGCGACATCCAAGGTGCCCAAAGGGCGCAAGCCAGAGGCGCTCGGTCTGGCATGGCAGCCAAACTGATCGCAGGGGCCTGCCCGAGGCAGGTATCTTACGCTGATTGTGGAACGTTGGTCGGGGAAAGAGGATTCGAACCTCCGGCCCCTGCCTCCCGAAGACAGTGCTCTACCAGGCTGAGCTATTCCCCGACCGATCGTTCACCCCCATGTGCCGCAAAACGGCCACCCGGAGGCGAGGCAGGGGCGCGCTATAGGCGGGGGATTGGAGGGTGACAAGCACCCTTTTTGCAAGAATCTGGATCAGTCCGGCTGCCGGGCTCAGGCCGCGCGGCTGAAGGCGGGGGCGGGCTGCATCTCGGTAGAAGAAAGGCGGAAGCGGGCAACCAGATCCTGCAACGTTTCGGCCTCGCGCAGCAGGCTGTGCGCCGCGGCGTTGCTTTCTTCCACCATCGCAGCGTTCTGCTGGGTGACCTGATCGATCCGGCTGAAACTGGCGTTCACCGTGCCGAGCGCTTCCACCTGAACCGAAGATTCGCTGGCGATGGCGTTGATCGCGCCGCCGATTTCGGTGACGCGATCGACAATGGCGCGCAGCACCGAGCCGGTTTCGCCGACGAGTTCGACTCCGGTGCCGACTTGCGCCGAGGACGCGCCAATCAGGTTCTTGATGTCCTGCGCGGCATCGGCGCTGCGCTGGGCGAGGGCGCGCACTTCGGTGGCGACGACGGCAAAGCCCTTGCCTGCCTCACCCGCGCGCGCGGCCTCGACCCCGGCGTTGAGCGCGAGGAGATTGGTCTGAAATGCGATGCCGTCGATGATCGTGATGATCTGGGCGATTTCGCTGGAGGATTGCGCGATGGCGTTCATCGCTACGATCGCGCGTTCGACCACGGCGCCGCCAGTGGCGGCATCGGCCTGGGCTTCGGCAGTGGTGCGGTTCACCGCTTCGGCGCGGGCGGCGGTGGTGCGGATGCCGGTGGTGAGCGCGCCGGTTGCCTCGCTGTTGGCCGCGATGGCGCTGGCCTGCGCTTCGGTGCGGCGCGCCAGATCATCAGAGGCGCTGCGGATCTCCGACGAGCCAGTGGCGATCTGGCGGGCAGCCGCAGTGACCCTGCCAAGCAACTGATCAAGATCGGCAGCGGCCGCGTTGAACGAGGTGCGCAGCGCTTCGTAGGCGGGCGGGAAGGGCTGCGTGATACGCAGCGCCAGATCGCCCCGCGCCATGGCTTCCAGCCGGGCGGCGACGGCGCTGATCACCGCGTTCTGTTCGGCCGAGGTGCGGCTGCGCTCGGCGGCGGCTTGGGCCTCGATGCGTTCAGCCTCGGCGCGGATTTTGGCCTGATGCTGAATGCGGCGGGCCACCTGTTCGCACAGGATCACGAGCGCGCCCGTTTCGGCCACCACGACCACGGCGTGAAAGACCACGCGGATGAGGGCAGGGCCGCCGGTCCACACGATATCGGGGGTGAGAAAATTGGCGAGGAGGTGATGCACGGCCGTGAGCCCGGCAGCCAGGATCACCGGGCGCCAATCGGCCATGGCGGCAAGCATGGCGAGCGCGGCAAAGAAGGTCATGTGGATATCGACCATGAACGGGTGGCCGGACCACTGATAGAGTAGGATCATCGGAAAGGCCGCGACCGCGCTGCCCATGACAAGGCGCGTGCCCTGATCGGCGCGGCCTTGCGCCACCAGTCCAAGCGGGATGGTGCCGACGCCAACCGCCAGAACGAGCGGCAGCGCGCCGGTTTCGGCAAAGGCCGTGCCCGCGCCGATCACCAGCATGGCAAGCACACAAATTGCAGCCAGAACCTTGAGGCCATTGCGGCGAACCGCAAGCAGTTCGTCAAACGGTGCGGTCATCAGAGCGGGTATCCCGGGGCTGGCAGAGGAACGAGGGGATAGCCACGGCAAGCGCGCCTTCGCTGAGCGCGCGCAGGCCGAGGCCGGGGGGCGGGGTATCAAGGATCAGGCCGCCGAGCGGACCGGCACCGCCAATCGCGGCGCCGTGGGCCAGCGCCCAATCTAGCGCGGCATGGCGGCCCCCGCCAAGCGGCAGATAGAGCGCAGCAAGGCCGGGCCGGGGTGCGAATTCGGCCAGCGCGATGACGGCAGCCAGCACCGCTCCCTGCGCAGTGAGCGCAAGGCGGGGAATCGGCAGAGAGGCGGTGGCAGCAGGCATTGATCCGCCTTAGTCCGAAGCGGACTTAAACTGCGGAAGGGCGGGGTTAAGGTTAACTGCGTATTCCGGGCGCTGGTCAGTGCGGCGAGACATGGCTAGACAAGACCCATGGCCAGCGCCGCATCCCAGACCCGAGTCCCGCAAGGCGCGCAGCCTTCGCATCCCGAGCAGCAATACCTCGACCTGATGCGCCGCATCTGGGAACAGGGCGACGAGCGGGTGGACCGCACGGGCGTGGGCACGCGCAGCGTGTTCGGCGCGCAGTTGCGGTTCGATCTGAGCGATGGTGCGATGCCGCTGCTGACAACCAAGCGCGTCTACTGGAAGACTGCGACGCGCGAATTCCTGTGGTTCCTGACCGGGCGCACCAATATCCGTGAGCTGTGTGCGCAGGGTGTGGAAATCTGGACCGACTGGCCGCTCGACCGCTATCGGCGCGAGACGGGCGAGACGATCAGCCGCCAGGACTTTTCGGCGCGGATCGTGGCGGATGAAGCCTTCGCGGCGCAGTGGGGCGATCTGGGGCCGGTCTATGGGAAGCAGTGGACCGACTGGCCGGTCTATGAACCGGCGAATGACGGGCTGTTTTCGCGGCGCGCTTCGGGCGTGAATCAGGTGGCCGAAGTTGTCGAGAGCCTCAGGAAGAACCCTGGCAGCCGGCGGCACATCGTGGAAGGGTGGAACGTGGCGGAACTGGACGCCATGGCGCTGCCGCCGTGCCACAAGACCTACCAGTTCCATGTCGCGGACGGGAAGCTTTCGGGGCTGCTCTATCAAAGGAGCTGCGACGTGGCGCTGGGGCTGCCGTTCAACTTGTGGGGCGGGGCGCTGTTCATCCGGATGCTGGCGCAGCAGTGCGATCTTGAACCCGGCGAGCTGGTGTGGATGGGCGGCGATACGCACCTCTATCTGAACCATGCGGACCTGGTGGAAACGCAGCTGGCCCGCGTGCCGGAGGGGAGCCCGAAACTGGCCATCGTGCGGCGGCCGGAGAGCATCTTCGACTACCGGATCGAGGACTTTGAGGTGACTGGTTATGCCCCGCAGGCGCCGATTGCGGCACCTGTTGCGGTTTGATTGACTCGGAAAGTGCGTTGTAATATTGTTGTGCAGTGAGCTAATAATGCGTCTCTGCCGAAAGACGCGCCGGGAGTGACCGATGCTGGCGATTTGCGCATGACCGAAGGCAACCGCAGCAACCTTCCGCCCTTGCGGCTCCATGTGCCCGAACCGCGCTTTCGCCCCGGCGATGCGGTGGATTACAGCCATCTGGTGATTCCCCCGGCGGGCGCGCAGGCGCGGCCCGACGAAGGCTGCGCGGCGAGCGAAACGCATGGCCTGTGCCTCGATCTGGTGCGCGTGCTGGGCGAGGATCACACGGCAGTCGGCCCGTGGGATCCCAAGCTTGATCCCGAGACACTGCGGCGGATGCTGCGGCTAATGGCCCTGACGCGTGCATTCGACGACCGGATGTACCGCGGGCAGCGGCAGGGCAAGACCAGCTTCTACATGAAGTGCACGGGCGAAGAGGCGACATCGATTGCCCCCGCCATGGCGCTCGCCAGCGATGACATGGTTTTTCCCAGCTACCGCCAGCAGGGCATCCTGATCGCGCGCGGCTATCCGATGGTCGACATGATCAACCAGATCTATTCGAACAAGGCGGACAAGCTGAAAGGTCGGCAGCTGCCGATCATGTATTCGGCAAAGGAAGCCTCGTTCTTCTCGATTTCGGGCAACCTTGCCACGCAGTATCCGCAGGCCGTGGGCTGGGCGATGGCGAGTGCGATCAAGGGCGATACCCGGATTGCGGCGGCGTGGCTGGGCGAAGGTTCGACAGCGGAAGGGGACTTCCATTCGGCGATGACGTTTGCGGCGGTCTATAATGCGCCGGTTGTGTTCAATGTCGTCAACAACCAGTGGGCGATTTCGAGCTTTTCGGGCTTTGCCGGGGCAGAGCGGACGACCTTTGCCGCGCGGGCCATCGGCTATGGCATTGCCGGGCTGCGGGTCGACGGCAACGATCCGCTGGCGGTCTATGCCGCGTCGCGCTGGGCCGCGAACCGCGCGCGGGCTAATGGCGGGCCGACGCTGATCGAGCACTTCACCTACCGCGCGGAAGGGCATTCGACCTCGGACGATCCGGGTCAGTACCGTTCGGTGCAGGAGCGCAGCGAATGGCCGCTGGGTGATCCCATCGCACGGCTTGCGGCGCACCTCGAAGCCATCGGCGAATGGACGAGCGAGGCCCATGCAGCGATGGATCTGGAGCTGGCCGAAGCGGTCAAGGCCGCGGCCAAGGCAGCCGAGGCCAACGGCGTGCTGGGGCACGGCCTGCACCACCCGTTCCGCACGCTGTTTGAAGACGTGTTCGAGGAACTGCCCTGGCACCTCAAGGAGCAGAGCGAGCAGGCGATCCGCGAGCGGCGGATCAAATGGCCGGAATGGAAGGAGGAGGACTCGTGACGGACGCTCCCTCCATGCGGAAGCTCAACATGATCGAGGCGATCAACGACGCGCTCGACGTGATGATGGCGCGCGATGACAGCATTGTCGTGATGGGCGAGGATGTCGGCTATTTCGGCGGGGTGTTCCGCGCAACGGCGGGCCTGCAGAAGAAGTATGGCCGCACGCGCGTGTTCGATACGCCGATCAGCGAATGCGGGATCATCGGCGTGGCAGTGGGGATGGGCGCCTATGGCCTCAGGCCTGTGCCGGAAATCCAGTTTGCCGACTATATCTATCCCGGGCTCGACCAGCTCGTTTCGGAGGCAGCGCGGCTGCGCTACCGTTCGGCGGGCGAGTTTACCGCGCCGATAACGGTGCGCTCGCCGTTTGGCGGGGGCATCTTCGGCGGGCAGACGCACAGCCAGAGCCCGGAGGCGCTGTTTACGCACGTTTCTGGGATCAAGACGGTGATCCCCAGCACGCCGCATGATGCCAAGGGCCTGCTGATCGCGGCTATCGAAGACAACGATCCGGTGATCTTCTTCGAGCCCAAGCGCATCTACAACGGGCCGTTCAATGGCTATTACGACAAACCGGTCGAGCCATGGTCGCGCCATCCCGATGGCGAAGTGCCGGACGGCTACTACCGCATCCCGCTCGGCAAGGCGCGGGTGGTGCGTGAGGGCGAGGCGATGACCGTGCTGGCCTATGGCACGATGGTCCATGTGGCTGAGGCGGTGCTGGCGGAAAAGGGCGTGGACGCAGAGATCATCGATCTGCGCACGCTGGTCCCGTTGGATATCGAGACAATCGAGGCTTCGGTGCGCAAGACCGGCAAGTGCCTGATCGTGCACGAGGCGACGCGGACCAGCGGCTTTGGCGCGGAGCTTTCCGCACTGGTGCAGGAGCGCTGCTTCTATAGCCTCGAAGCCCCCATCGAGCGCGTGACGGGGTTTGATACGCCCTATCCGCATAGCCTCGAATGGGCCTATTTTCCGGGTCCGGTCCGCATTGGCGAGGCTGTTGACCGTTTATTGAAGGCCTGACGCCATGGGTACTTTCACGTTCCGCCTGCCCGATATTGGCGAAGGCATTGCCGAGGCCGAGATTGTCGCGTGGCACGTCAAGGTGGGTGATGTGGTGGCCGAGGATGGCCGCGTGGCTGATCTGATGACCGACAAGGCAACGGTCGAGATGGAGAGCCCGGTTTCGGGGCGAATCATGTCGGTGGCGGGCGATGTGGGCGATGTGATCGCCATCGGTTCGCCGCTGGTGGTGATCGAGACCGAG
>JBIPOH010000039.1:0-15357 GCA_044379435.1 Novosphingobium sp. | reverse complement strand
TGCCGGTCTTGGTCGGTATCTGCTCACCCCTATGAGGCGAGTGCGAGTGTTGTCCGCGGGGAGATGACCGCTGCGATGGCTTCGAGGGCGGTTTTTCCGTGGAGCTTTCCGGTAGCGATGACTGACAGGGTGGCGGCATAGAACTGCGCGCCCCAGGCTGAACGGAAGCAGCCTGTTACCTTTCGGAAGATCACCGACATGCGCAGGGCGCGTTCCGAGCCGTTGTTGGTGTAGGGCACGTCGCGGCGGGTCATGAACACGAACAGGTCGCCGCGGCATTTCTTGATTGCGCGCACGAGCTTTTGTCCCTGCTTGTGCAGGACCTCGAGCATCATCAGGTCGGTCAGCGCCTTTTCCAACCGGGCCAGATATTGGACCAGGGTCGTATCCTTGAGGCGGCCTCGTCGCTTGCCGATGTTGCACGCCCGTTTCAGCAGGGCCTTGAAGCCCGGGGCGAACACCTCGTCGCCATGGTCGATGGCATATTGGGCGTCCCTGAGCAGATGGGCCAGGCAGACCTGACGCTGATCGCCATGCCCGTTCTGCGCGCCGTAGCGGTCAGCCACCCAGACCTTGGGTCGGGCGCCTGCAAGGAAGTCCACCAGAACCCGGGCACCGCGCGTATCGGCGATGACATGGTAGACCGCTGTGGTTGTATGCATCACCCACAGCCAGTGCTTGCGTCCGGCGACGCGGGCGGAGGTTTCGTCGGAAGCGATGACCTCGGCGCAGCGGACCTCCTTGCCGATCGCCTCGGCCGCCGCCAGCATCGGCTTCAGCGCGCGCTGGAGGATATTGGCAATCGCGCCCTCGCTGATTTCAAGGCCGAAAATGGCCTTCATCATTTCACCCAGACGCTCGAAGCTGATTGCCTGGGTGACGTGAAGGTGAATGACCAACGCCCGGATGCCGGGACCGAACGGCGAGCCTGGCTCCATCCCTGCCGGCACCAGCGCCGTGAAGGTGGCCGCACAGCACGGACAGACGCCGCTGTGCAGGTTGATCCGCGTCGTCACCGGCTTGATCGGTGGCATGTCGATATGATCGTAGGCGTGAACCTTGAGTTGGTCGGCTTCGCCCAGCGCCGCAGCGCAGTTCGGGCATTGCTCTGCCAACGCCTCGATCACATGATCGGGATCGGCTGCGAGCGCACGGTTCACGCCCGGACGACCTTTACGGCCCTTGCGCCCGCGCTCCGGCAGGTTCGGCTTCTGGCCGGTGCTTGGCGGCAGCGAGGAATTGTTCGGCGTCTTGGGCGGCTTGCCGAGCTTGTCCTCAAGTTCCGCCACCCGCTTCTCAAGGCGGGTAATCGTTGCGACCTGACGCTCGACCAGCACCGTCAGTTCCGCAATCTGGGCCGCCTGGCTGGCAATCATTTCCGCCTGCGCCAGAATAATCTCGACCAACGTATCGACTGGAAACCTGCGAAGTTCCTCGGCATTCATGGGAATTCTGATTCAGCTCAAACGCGCTTGCGCAAGCAAAACCTTGCCAACCAGGGCAAACCCCGGACTACACTGACCCCATCATCCCGACGGTGATACCGGAACGGGGGGGAGAGCAGATACCGCTAATTTGCCTGAACGCCAGGCGGCTTCCTTGGCCGAATGTGCGAGAGGACGCCGCGCACATGCGCCACAGTACAGTTCAGACCTGCAGCTATCGCTACAGCTAGCGCAACGTCACTAGGTGTGCAATCTACATCCTCAAGGTCGAGCGGAGCAATCTCGATAGCGATGCCGTTCTCCAGCAGCGTCCATGCTTTGCCGTCCCAATTCGCCATGATCTCTAGCGCATCGGGAATGGGCCGTGCGGCACCCGACCCGCCCGACACCACGGTTACCGGGATGCCGCGAACACTCCGCGCCAACGCCAGGCTCCATTCAGCCCCGGCATCGACCACTAGCCGGCCGCTCATGGGCACCATCACCCTTACCAGATCTGTGAGCGCGCCCTTACTTCCCCAGACCTTGTCGCTGGCCAGCGCCAAAACGGAGCAGAGGTCAAATGGCAAAAGGCTGGCGAGAGGTGTATCGTCGTCGATCAGCGCCAGCATAGCATCGACAGTCGTATCAGTGAGCAAGGTTCGCGCCGCCATGAACAGGCTGGCTGGTGCTGTAACCGCCATTTCTCCAGCGATGTGGACCGACCGGGGACTAGCTATGCCGACGCGACGACCGTTAGCTGCGAGCATGCGCTCGATTAGGGCCGGCACCGCTGATCCGGCAGGTAAACCGATGATTGCTGCGATGGGTATCCGTGCCCCTGAAGGGAAAAGCAGATCAAGCATCTGCCCATAAAGATGCGCCGATGTCGTCGAGCCAATAGTCGGTTGTGCGTTCACCTCGCAGACCGCCGCACCCGTCTCCGTCCAAGGCCGCTCGATGTCGGGGATCAGCAGGTCCACCCCTGCGATGTCGAGGCGCAGCGCCCGCGCCGCGCGCTCAGCCAACAAGCGGTTCGCCGGATGCACCCTGTCGAACACGCCCACTGGTATCCCGCCGGATGCCACGTTGGCCGCCCGGCGCAACCGCAGCCATTGACCATCGGCCAGCACCGTCTCGGCATTCATCCCGGCTTCCCGGATCAACTCGACCACCTCGTCATCAAAATCGAGTGGCTTGAGCGGGGCCGACGTCGCTCTGGACCGGCGCGGATCATAATTCATCCTGTCGACCAGTTCACGGATGGAGTGCACACCGTCTCCGGCGACGCCCCCGGGCACGCGCTCCAGCGCCCAGATCAGCTTGCCCTGAAAGACGACCAGCCTGTAGTCGCGGCCTTCAACATGCTTTTCCACAAGAATGGCATTGGAGATTTTTCGTGCCGAGTCAAAAGCCCGCCTCACCCCCGCCGCGTCCCTGATGCCAGCTGCGACCCCAAGGCCGCCGTCCTTGTCCAGTGGCTTGACCACCACCGGATATCCAAGCCCGTCCGCAATCCGCACCGCATCATCCGCCGAGCCCGCCTGCGCATGATCCGGCGCCGGGATCCCGGCCTGCCGCAGAATAAAGGCCGTGCTCATCTTGTTTCGGGCGATGTTGGCGCCGATGACCGAGGTCCTGTCGGTAAAGGAACTGTCGAACCAGCGGCTGCATGATCCGGTACCGATTTGATAAACGGTGCCTGTCAGCGCCACCCATGGCAAACATTTGTCATGCGCCGCCTTGAGGAAATGCGGCGTGTTGGAGCCACTGAAGCCCTTCGCAGGACATTCTTTGATGAAGGTAAGAGCGTCAGCCCGACGATCGACGGCTAAGGGCGTGTCCACAGCAGACGGATCGGCGATGCCCCGTGAAATCACCTCGCACACGAGGCGCAGGGCACGGATGCCTGCCACATGATCCTGAGCAGGCACGGCCAACTGCCAAGCGCTCCCGTCCGGTTTGTGCTGCAAAACCTTCCCCTGATCAAAGATCGGATGCCCTGCAGCCCGCTGCAACTCGCGCGTCCAGTGCAGAACGCGCCCAGTCAATGCCTGTCCGACTTCGTCATCTGGGCTCGCATTCGGCTCCGGAGCGGACGGCAGCATTGCGGCAAGAAGCCGGTCCACCGCAGGCCAGTCGATCATCCTGTCAAGACGCGTCGCTAGCACGGCCCTCAGAAAAGATTGGCGAAGACCATAACCGAAGCCGTTGATGGCAAAATGCATGGTAACGATCGTGATGGCGGGCTGCTCCGCCTTGGGCGATGCGTCTTGCGTCATGGAAACGGATCAGGCCTCAGTCACATGCGTGGCGACGATCATGTAGAGTTCCCAGCGCATGCCCACTTCACCCTTCAGTTGATCGACCCCGAGGTCCGCCTCGATGACGCGGGCAGTTTCATCAGGCTGACAGGTCCGTAGATCGAACATGCGGTGGCAGAACTCGCCCATTCCTGTCTTGTCGGCGAACCGCCAGTGGAAAGGCACTCGCTCGGCAGAAAGAGTTTGCCAGCCCGTTTCCCGCAGCTGCTCGAGGGTATGGTCGCCAAGATAGACGCCTTTGTGCCCTGTGCTGTTATGACGGTCGACCCAGCCGTCGAGGAAGCGCGAGACGTCCGACGCCTCGTGGACGTCGGCAAGAACGAAACGCCCTCCTAGGCGCACGGTCCGGGCCAGTTCGGCGAACAGGGGGCGCTTGTCGGCGAGATGGTGCACACCGGCGATGCTGATCGCCGCGTCCACGCTGCCGTCGATCCAGGGCAGCGGCAGCAATTCCCGATCCGTCCAGCCTGAGCCAAAACTGGCGCAGGGTTCATGGCCCAGCCAGCGCACGGCCTTCGGCAGGTGGCGGGCAAGATAGCCTCCGCCCGAAGGCACGTCGCCCACCGACTGGCCCGCTTTCAGATCGGCCCGCTGGATGGTGTTGAGGAACTCCTCGCGCCGTGCGTCCGGAAACAGGGACATGGCGCGGTCGTAGGGCGCACCGCGCACCTGAAAAAGATCTTCGTAGCTTGCGAGGGTCTCATCAGCCACATGCCGGGCGGCCAGGATCGAGGTGTTGCAGTCGCCCATCTAAAACTATCCATAAATAGTCAGCGACTCAAAGCGAGAACGCGAACCCTTCGCCAAATGCATGATGAAGCATATGCCGGCGCAGTGTCGTGTCAATCGGCGTCGAAAACTGACCCCCCGTGATAGGGCCGTTGGTTGTCCCGGTGGTCCATAGGAGGGGCCCACGGCCGCTGCTGCGCGCCGCGAGGTGCGCTGGCAGCAGCGGCCGTGGGAGGTCCCTGTGGACCCACCGGGACAACCGGGGATAGAGGCCTGAAGAAGGGTTAGCTGCGGTGTTTGAACCGCCAGCTGTCATTGCCGGTCTCGATGAGATCGCAATGGTGCATGATGCGGTCGAGCAGCGCGGTGGTCATCTTGGCGTCGTGGAAGACGCTGGGCCACTCACTGAACGTGAGATTGGTGGTGATGATCACCGACGTGTTTTCGTAAAGCTTGTTGATCAGGTGGAACAGCAACTGGCCGCCTGAGCGGGCGAACGGCAGATAGCCCAACTCGTCCAGCACGATGAGATCAAGCCGTTTGAGGCTATCGGCCAGCTGGCCGGCCTTCGAGCGTCGGGCTTCGTCTTCAAGCCGGTTCACCAGATCAACGGTGTTGAAGAACCGGCCACGCGCACCGGCTCTGATCACGGCGGCCGCTATTGAGAGGGCCAGATGTATTTTGCCGGTTCCCGTGCCGCCGACCAGCACCGCGTTGCGCTTGATGGCCAGGAAGCTGCCTGTATGCAGCGTGCGCACCAGTTCCTCGTTGATGGGCGTGTCTGCAAAGACAAAGCTGCTCAGATCCTTGGTGGCGGGCAGCTTGGCAGCCTTGAGGCGATAGCGAATGGACGCGGCCTGACGATGGACAGCTTCCGCCTGCAGCAAGTCGGCCAGCATCTCCATGGCTGTCCGATTGCGCCGGATGCCGTTGGTAACGGCATCGTCGAACGCAGCGATCATGCCGTTCAGGCCCAAGTCCTTGAGCGCGGCCAACATGTCATGCCGCTGCATGGAGCACCCGTATGCTGTCATAACGGGCGCAATCGGCCATCGGTGGATGCTTGAGCGTCAGGGCTTCGCTGATATCGAGGGTCGCAGGTAGCGGTCCTTCCCGGTTCCGGGTCAGGATATTGAGGATGACATCGCCTGTAGCCACACCGGACGCCAAGGCTGCACCCACAGCCGCTTCAATGGCCTCAAGCCCGTGCTCGGGCGTCATGACCAGGATCCGCACGAACTGCCGATCGGCATCATCGCTCTTGCCAAGCTTGGCACGTAGCGCGGCCAGCGACGGTGGTAGATCCCACTCAAGGAACGGTGCGCCATTGCGCAGGGCGCCTGGCTTGCGGGCCAGAACGGGCAGATAATGCCATGGGTCATAAACGGTCTGGTTGCGGCCAAAGCGGCGAACATGTTCGCCAACGACTTTGCCGCCATGCAGGATCATGATGCGGTCGGCATAAGCGCGCAACTGCACGACCTGTCGTCCTGCTCTGGCCATTACCGAGTAACGGTTGCGGTCGAAGCTGACGAGACAGGTCGAGCTGACGACATGATCGCTCTCGAAGCAGCCGTCGAAGGGCAACGGCAATGGCTGTAACGCGCTGCGTTCCTGTTCCAGCGCCTGTGCGATCGTCAGGCCATAGAGCGCAGGGTGCGCGCTGTTCTGCGCCTTGCGCCGGCAATCTGCCTCCAGGAACGCGTTCAACTCTGCCATGCTGTTGAACTTCAGCTTGGGCTTGAATGTCCCTTCGCGGGTCTTGTCGACCTGGTTCTCAACCTGGCCCTTCTCCCATCCCGCCGCGGGCGTGCAGGCGGTGGGTTCAACGCCGTAATGGTCGGTCATCAGCAAAAAGCGGCGGTTGAAGAGCCGCTCCTTGCCGGTGAACACCGTCGTCACCGCCGTCTTCATGTTGTCGTAAATCCCGCGCGTCGGCACGCCGCCAAAGAATGCAAAGCCGCGGATATGGGCGTCCATCACCATCTCCTGCGTCTCGCGCGGGTAAGCCCTGACGAACGGAGCACGTGACCAGCACAGCCGCATGTGCGCCTCCTTCACACGTTGCGGCACCCCAGCGATCTCAACATCTTCGTGGCTCCAGTCGAACTGGTACGCCTCTCCGGGAGCAAACTGCAGTGGAATGAACAGCTTGCTGGTATCCGCCGGGGTCTCAAGCTGGCGGGCTCTCCATTGCGCCGCATAACGACGGATCACATCATAAGAGCCGGAATAGCCCTGCTCACACAGCAGGCCGTGAATACGGCTCAGTTGCAGCCGGTCACGTCGGCTCGCCTTGGCATTGGCCGCCAGAAACGCATCCAGACGCTCACGATAATCGTCCAATCGCGGCCGAGGCTGCTCCCGGCGCTGGTAGGAAAACTCCGCCTCAGGCGCACGGATCGCCTTGCGGACCGTGTTGCGCGACAAACCCAGATCCCGCGAAATCGCCTTGATCGATTTACCTTGCCGCGCCGCTCGACGGATCTTCGCAATCGTCTCCACAACCAACATCCCCATCTCCGCCGCCGGACAATCCAAGCGACGATCTCGCCAGCGGAACCAGGGGGTCAATTTTAGACGCCGATCTACATATCGAGATATGCATCCGCGGCGTGTTGCGGGGCTTTGGCCTCAAGGTGGGGCCGACCACCCGCAAGAGCTTCGAGCCGCGCGTACGTGATCTCGTTTCCAGCAACCCGGCCATTGCCGACATTGCCGACGCCTTGCTGAAGGCACGCGCTGTCTTGGTCGAGCAGTTCAGGCGGCTTGATACCAAGGTGATCCAGCATGCGCGTCATGATGAACGCGCGCAGCTGTTGATGACCGTCCCTGGCGTAGGCACGCTGATCGCGACGACCTTTGTTGCGGCCATCGACGATGCTGGCCGGTTCCGATCATCCCGAAGCGTTGGCGCGCATTTTAGCCTCACTCAACGCAAGTATCAGTCAGGCGAGACTGACGTCACTGGGCGGATTTCAAAGTGCGGCGACCAGGAGGTGCGCACAGCGCTGTACGAGGCGGCGCACATCATCCTGACGCGGCCGGTCAAGGGCTCCGAGCTCAAGAGCTGGGCAGCGCGCGTGGCCAAGCGATCAGGCATGAAGAAGGCCAAGGTAGCGCTGGCCCGCAAGCTCGGCGTGATCATGCATCGCATGCTTGTCGACGGCACCTGCTTCGACGCGAAGCTGGCCGCCGCATGATGGCAGGCACGACGACAAGGTAAAGGTTTTCGGGCGCGACCATCACGCCCGATGGCAAGGTCCCGTCGCCGGGACGCACGGATCAGGTCAGATCGGTAATCCGGGAGCAGCACTTCGGTAACTGCGCTTCTTAGATTGGTCGGTCTGGTTCGCGAGTACACCCATCATGCAGCGCCCCTCGCGGTGACCGCGGACAGAAGCATGAAGCCGGCGACAGGATCAAAGCCAACGTACCACGGGGGGTTGACTCATGGCCTGTTACAGAAGCGTTGTTTAGCGTACTTCCAATGCGCTGCCCTCTCGCTGGCAGAATTGCTTTCCACGGTCACGATGCTGCGCGAACGCAAGATCGCGCTGCTCAGCCTCGAGGAAAAGATCGACACCTCCTCGGCCGCCGGCGAATTGATTTTCCACGTCTTCAGCGCCATTGCCCATTTCGAGCGACGACTGATCTCAGAGCGAACGAAGGATGGTATTGCCGCCGCGCGTGCCAAAGGCCGGAAGCCGGGACGACAACCGCTCGATATGGCGAAGCTCGATGCAGCGCTGACGCTGATTGAGGCCAACACGCCACCCACGCAGGCAGCAAAGCAGCTCGGACTGGGCCGCTCAACCATCTACCGCGAGATGCGACGCTTGGGGATCAACAGACCAGCGTGAGCACATTTGCGGACCGCTTCGCCAGGGCTCCCCTTACGTTCACGTCCAGCGCAATTCAGATACCATCCGTTGCGATGACCTCCGGCACGCTCGCCCATTTGGCGGATAACCTGGCGGCAGGGCTCGTTGCCCTCTACCGAGCTTATCTCGCGCCATAAGCGTGCTCGTCCCCGCGTGCGGCGCCTCGGAGCGCGCCTTGAAGCGGCGGCGTAGCCGCTGAGCGCGCTTAAAGTGCCATGCGTTCGAAAAGCGAACCGGTCTCGGCGGACAGCGCGACGGCGGCGGTTTCGAGGCCGGGCAGCGCCCAGCTGGCGACGCGCAGGCCGTTATCAAGGATAGTGATCTGCGGTTCGGTCATTTGGCTTTCGCGCGCTGCGCCACATAGGCTTCGATGGCCTGCAGATTGGCGGGGGCGGTATCGTAGCGTTCGGGGCGGCTCATCAGATCAGACAGGCGCGCCGGCAGATCGGGGTGAACGCCTGTCGCTGCCTGCACCGCAGCCGGGAACTTGGCCGGGTGGGCGGTGGCCAGTGTCACCATCGGAGCGCTGCCCGTGTCGCGGCGGGCGGCGGCCAGGCCGATGGCGGTGTGCGGATCGAGCAGTTCGCCGGTTTGGGCTAACGCCCAACGCATGGTGTCGGCCATTTCATCGGCGTCAACGCGAGCGGAGGTAAACAGGCCGGCGGCCTTTGCACGCCAGCTTTCCGGCAGCGCCAGTTTCTTGGTCGCCTCGAATTCGGCCATGGCGGCGGCCAGCGCGGCGCCGTCGCGGCCCGACAGATCGAACAGCAGCCGCTCGAAATTGGAGGAGACCTGGATATCCATCGACGGCGCATCGGTGGGGGCGACAGTGCCGGCGCTGTAATCGCCGCTGGTCAGCGCGCGATGAAGGATATCGTTGCGGTTGGTGGCGACGACGAGGCGCTCGATCGGCAGGCCCATTTGCGCCGCGACATAGCCGGCAAACACGTCACCGAAATTGCCGGTGGGCACCGCATAAGACACCGCCCGGTGCGGCGCGCCCAACGACAGCGCGGACGTGAAATAATAGACGACCTGGAACAGCAGGCGGGCCCAGTTGATGCTGTTCACTGCGGCCAACGGGAAGCGGGCCGCGAAAGCTGCATCGTTGAACATCGCCTTCACGATGGCCTGGGCATCGTCGAAATTGCCTTCGATGGCGATGTTGTGGATGTTGGCATCCAGCACCGTTGTCATCTGCCGGCGCTGCACCTCGCTCACCCGGCCGTGCGGGTGGAGCATATAGACTTCCACGCCTGAACGGCCGGCCAGCGCATCGATGGCCGCCGATCCGGTGTCGCCCGAGGTCGCGCCGATCACGGTGATGTGCTGGCCTGATTGGGCGAGGAAGCGTTCGAACACCAGGCCCAATGCCTGCAGGGCGACATCCTTGAACGCCAGGGTCGGCCCGTGGAACAGTTCGAGCAGCCAGTGGCGATGATCGAGCTGTTTCAGCGGCACCACGGCGGCGTGGGCGAAGCGGCCATAGGCGGCGGTGAAAATCTGGCGCAGCGCAGCTTCATCGAGGCAGCCGGCGGTGAAGCGCTGGCACACGCGTACCGCGACTTCAACATAGGGCAGACCGGCCATGGCGGCGATCTCGGCTTCGGCAAAGCGCGGCCAGGATTCGGGCACATAGAGTCCGCCGTCGCTGGCCAGGCCGGCCAGTGTGGCGGCTTCAAAATCGAGGATCGGGGCGGCACCCCGTGTGGAAACATAGCGCATGACGCGTTCCCGTTATTCGGGCTTGGCCGATGGTGCAACCATGCGCGGGCGCGCCAGCGGCAGGATGGCGCTATCGGGTATCGGCAATGAAGCACGGTCTTGGCGACGGCGGCAGCAAAGTTCGATCACACTCATGGATGGCGATGAACAGGACCGGCCACACCACGTCGACCAAGTGCCCGAACCAAGCCGCGTTTTCGAAGTCGAAGTGTTGGCGCGGGGTGAAATCGCCCTTGTCGGCACGATCGAAGTCCAAGGTCACCCCCTTCATATAGGCTCACAGATCCAGCTCACGGGAGATGAACTCGCTGCCCTGATCGACCGGGATCGACCCTGGATAGCCTGTCTGGGCGCAGACCCGTTCCAGTACCTCGACCACGTCGGATGCCCGGAACCGGAACCGCGGCACGACCGCCGCTGCATATCGGCTGAACGTGTCGACGAGCGTCAGGATGTGCAGCTTCGGGCCTGTCGCCAGCTGGTCATGAACAAAGTCCATCGACCAGGTCTTGTTCGGCCCTATTGCCGCGCAGCGGCCTTCCGGCAGACCTCACCGATGCTCGTTCCATCCTCCGCCTGCTTCAGCACGAAGGCAATCTGCGCCTCCGAGAACTTCGATCGCTTCATCACTTCCTCCGTCTCCCGGCCATCATCCTAAACTGGTATCTTCCAGCTCAGAACGGTCCAGGAAACGGGACGCAGGTCAGCGCTTGTCATGCTTTTGAAGCTCAAGCGATCGCGGCTTGATAGATGCTGCTGAGAGGCCGCTGGAACAGGCGCATCACCATCGGCTCAAACAAGGACAGCTGCGCGCTGTCATAGGCAGGCTCAAAGGCCGGCGGGTCATTGAGTTCGACGAATTCCGCCGTCGCCTCAAACATGGGATGACCGCGAAACATGTCGCGCTGGTTCCGGTCCAGGCCGATGTGATGGAAGAAGTTATAACCCTGACAGATGCCGTGCTGCTCTACTGTCCAGTGCAAGCTTGGTGAGGCCAAGGGCTTGAGGATCGCCTCCCCGTCGTCCCGGGCGCACTCCGCCATCGAATGAAAAGTGGCGGTGCGGGCTACTATGTCGGTCATGCTCTGCATCCTTGTCAGGCGCGTGCGGTCATTGCCGTAGACGCGGGGGAGGCGCCCGGCACTGCGCGGTTCATGTCGGTGTTTTCCGGAAAGATCGGCCACAGCAATTGCTGGCCCAGCGTGGCATCAGGCAGATTTTCCACGCCGAAGCTGGTTGGGTAGGTCCGCGTGATGCGCGCCGTGCCGAACAGCACGTCCCAGAAGAACAGCAGGTTGCCGTAATTGCCCTTGTAGTGCACCGCCGGGTCATTGCTGTGTCGGCCATGATGGGCATGGTGTGTGGCGGGGGTGGAGATGGTGCGTTCCACCACCCACATCACTGGTGCCAGCCACTTGATCCGATACAGCGGCGCATCCCAGGCCACGTCGCAGTGTGCCCCGATGATCACCAGCATCTTGATGATCACATAGCCGGCAGAGAACCAGCCAAGCCCGAGGTAGATCAGCACGCCAGAAAACCACAGGCTGGGCATCAGGGCATAATAGATGATGTTGTTGCGGTACACGAGCCGCACGCTCATGTAGCGGGCGTTGTGGTGCGCGCGGTGCAGGTTGTAAAGCCAGCTGACGCTATGTGAGGCGCGGTGCCACCAATATTGCATCATGTCGTCAAGCAGCAGAAACAGCGCTACCGCAGGCAACAGGCCGATATTGGTCAACGCCCCTTGATATTGCGGGAAAAACTGCTGCCCCAGCAGGCTGACCAGCAGGATGATCCCCGGCAGCGTCACCATGGTCAGCATAAGGGTGGACACCAACTCCACGATGCCATCTTGGCGGCACTGCCCGGGCTTGTGAAACAGGTTGGAGCGCACCAGTTCCAACAAACCAAAACCCATGTAGATGGCCATCACGACCCAGGTGTAGACCGGCATCCCTGTTCCCCTCCGCCCATTCCGCAGTGCGCCAACGCGAAGCGGCCCTTGCAGAAGTCAGCCTAACGAAGCACCGTGGCCAAGAATGCAAAGAACTTATCAATTTTCCGAACTGGCACCCACAAGGGCTGAAGGCGAGTTGGCCCAGTTGCTCCGCCGCGAAGGGCGCGCACGCCAGTTCGCGGCCGGAGCCTTGATCCAGGCGCAAGGAGATGATGTCGATGGGTTCTGGCTGGTGGAGGCCGGCACCGTATTGCTCTGCCGCTTTCACGCGAGTGGCAACAGCACAGTCTACGCCGTTCTCGGGCCCGGCGACCTGTTCGGCGAACTGGCCCATTTCGCCGGCCTACGCCGCCAGGTGGACGCCATCGCCGACAGTCAGGCCACCCTGGTTCGCATCGACGGGGTACTCATCGATCGTCTGCTCGCCACCACACCCGAGTTTGCCCGCTGGCTGCTGAAGTCACTGGCCAATCAACTGCGCCACGCTCTCGACCGCATCGAAGGGGACCGCCAAACCAGCGCCCACACCCGCCTGGTCCGCACCCTTGCCGACATGACCCGCCGCACCGGCCCCCGGATCCAAATTACGCAGCAGGCCCTGGGCGACCTGATCGGCACGTCGCGCATCACCACGGGCAGCCTGCTTCGTGAACTGGAACGCGACGGTATCCTGAGTCTGGAATATCGCCAGATCATCGTGACCGATGTCGCCCGTTTGACCGCGCTGGGCGGCTAGATGAAACGGCGCAACGGTTCCCCTTGCGGACGGAGTCCTCCACCAGATTGCCTCGGTCCTTCCAGCAAGTCGCACATCAAATGAGAGGCGATACCGGGAATCCCCTCGGGCTCTGCGGCGCCTGCCAAGTGTTACATGCTCAAGCCTTGGCCCGCAGCGCTGTAAGATATATATTCTCCTTGAAAAGATACATTATGGCGACCACCACGACGGAACGCCTTTTCACCCCGCGCGAAGCTGCAGCCGTCAGCGGTATCGCGGTCAAGGCAGTCAACAACGCCATCGACAAGCGCGCTGTGTTTGTCGTGCGTACTGGTGACGCCAAGCTGCGCAAGACCCTTACCCGGAAGCTGTCCGAAGGATCGCTGCTGCGCCTAAAGGTGTGGCACGCGATCGGCGGGGTTCTGACCCGTGAACGGCGCGAGCGTCTCTTTGCTGACATAGAAGCCAAGCCCACCGAGCGACACGTAAAGGCCGACAATCTCCTTATCGACCAAGTTCATTCGCTAGCGAGGATTTCGTCTTCGTTTAGGAAGACGACCATCTTCACAGTTGGCCGACGCAACACTGAACTGCGCTGGCCGCAGTGGCCCTGAAAGCGCTGCGGTGATCCCAGCATGTGCCAGGGTGTGGAGATAACCATATGCGCAAGGCACGCAGGGCCTCGCGCTAATGGTGCCCCATCAGGGCTGAGCATTGCCGCCGGCGAAGATAAGACCCGTCTGACCTCTCGCCTTGACTAAGGCGAGAGGTCAGACGCAGCTTGTTTTTCAGATCTCCGCAATCGCTGTGCGCCGGTTTCGGCACGATCAGATCCCACACAGGCTCTGGCTGAAACTAGGGGCCCTCAACAGGCACTGACACCAGCCCGCACGCACGCTTTGCGAGTTTGCGGTCAAAGGTCACGAATGCGCTGCAATGCCCCGAACGGGCAATATGCAGGGCATCCGCGAAATCCATTCCTTCGCCCATCCAGTCCAGCGCCTGGGCAACCTCGGCGGGCTCCTCCAGCGACACTCCCGGCAGCCCGCCAAGCCCGCGCAAGGCGGCAACGATTTCCGGTGACGAGAAGCGATAGCCGGCCCGCAAGACCCACTCGGTTTCCAGCGCCACAGTCGTCCCTATGAAAACCTTACCCGCCTCAATCACACGCCGGGCCGCCTGCGCCTGTTTCGGGTCGTCAGCGGTCAAAAAACGGACAATGACGTTGGTATCAATCGCGCGCACGGCGTTTCGCCTCCCGGGCGATCGCCGCATCCATATCCTCGACCGACAGGGCCGGCCCGCTATGCCGCAACGTGCCGAAGACTGCATCGATGCTTGTTTCAGGAAAAGCGGGTGTGGCCTTGAGAAGTACGCCATCCGGCGTGTTCTCAACGGTCAGCCGGGTGCCTGCCGTCCAATGCCGCAGGTCGCGGATAGCCTTGGGCAGGATAACCTGACCCTTCGTCGAGATCACCGTGGTAATCCGTTCCTGCACACTCACATTCAACTCCATCGGTAAGACGGAGGTAAGATAGTCCTTTCGAGAAGTGTTTGCAAGGATCGGCCTTGCTGCCCGTTCAGATCAGTTCGAGCTCGGTCAGCACCTTGGCCATGTCGAGCAAATGGTCGGGCCGGACCGTTATCTCGATGGAGAGTCTGTCGGCAGTCACGCTGGCGTAGATGCCGCTTTCGCTTATTCGACAGCTTGGGTTGCTTGCCCTTTAACTTGCCCTTGGCCCTGGCGACCGCCATCCCTTCGCGGGTGCGCATGCGGATCAGGTCGCTTTCGAATTCGGCAAAGGTCGCGAGGATGTTGAAGAACATCTTACCCATGGGGTCGAGCGGATCGTGAACCGTTGCGCCAATCTGCAGCTTAACCCCCCTGCCCTTCAGCTCATCGGCGATTGCCCGTGCATCAGGAACCGACCGCGCCAAGCGATCGAGCTTGGGCACGACAAACGTGTCGCCCTCGCGGGCCGCGGCCAGCGCCTGAACCGGAAGGACAGGCCGTGGTAAGGCGCGCTCAGCGCGTCCAGCATCATTAGCATCAGGTCATCAACCGGTATGGTTGAGCGCAGCGTGAAATCCAGGTCTGTGGACAGTCGGCCACGCGGCCCGAAGAACATCTTGCGCAGCAACGTGCCGCCCTTGAAGGCGACGTGGTCGGTGATGCGCTTTTCGGTGAAGAGCTGCAGCAAATAGGACAGGATCACGTCGATCTCGACATTGCCGATATCGCGCGCGCCGGAACGGGGTGCAACCTTGCGCAGGTCGTTAACGCTAGGGTTCAAACTCATTCACAGCCAGAACGCGATGGCGGCGGCGAGTTGAACGGCTGAGAGGAAGTTCCTGGCGAGTTTGTCGTAGCGGGTGGCGACACGGTGGAAGTCCTTGAGACGGCAGAACATTGCCTCGATGCGCCAGCGATCCTTGTAGCGGCGTTCATCGTACTGGATCGGGCGCTTGCGGTTGCGGCGGCCGGGGATGACTGGGATGGTGTCGTTGGCCTTCAGAGTGGCGCGCAGCTTGTTGGCGTCGTAGCCGCGGTCAGCGATCATCCGTTTGCAGCGGACAGCGTCGGTGACGAGCA
>JBIPOH010000038.1:0-15374 GCA_044379435.1 Novosphingobium sp. | reverse complement strand
GCCCAAGCCCAGACAAGCGAGGCTTGTGCTGCTTCGCGCGCTAGGCCCTGCCCCCACGCATGATGGGCCAGCCGCCAACCAATCTCATGCTCGAAAACAGGCGAGCGGGGCGGAAGGATTCCGCAGAACCCGATGAAATCCCCCTCAACCTTGCGCTGAAGCGCCCAGAAGACGTGTCCGTGCTCACGCTCGATCGCCATCATGCGGTCAACCGCAGCCTCGCTCTCCTCGCGGGTGAGCGGCGGGAGATAGGCCATCACCCTCGGATCGCAGGCCATGGCCCAGAAAGGCTCACGGTCAGCATCGCGCCAAGGGCGCAGCAACAGCCGCTCTGTCTCGATCATGCTATGTTCACGCACCCATCAGGCGTGCAGCGTGAAGCGCATGGTAGGTCAGGACGCCAGAACAGCCTGCACGCTTGAAGGCCAGCAAGGTTTCAAGCACCAGCGCATCACGATCGCCCGCGCCAGCGGCAACGGCGGCCTCGATCATGGCGTATTCGCCGCTGACCTGATACGCGAAGACCGGCACTTGGAACGTTTGCTTCACGCGCAGCGCGATATCCAGATAGGGCAGGCCCGGCTTGACCATGACGCTGTCAGCACCTTCGGCAATATCAAGTTCGACCTCGCGCAGGGCTTCTTCAGCATTGCCGGGATCCATCTGATAGGTTTTCTTGTTGCCCTTGAGCAGACCCCGCGAGCCGACGGCATCGCGAAACGGGCCATAGAACGCAGAGGCATACTTGGCAGCATAGGCCATGATCTGGACATTGATGTGCCCCGCCTCTTCCAGCGCCTGACGGATCGCGCCAATGCGGCCATCCATCATGTCGGAAGGGGCAATGATGTCTGCTCCGGCCGCAGCCTGGTTCAAGCTTTGCCCGACCAGCATGTCGACTGTAGCATCGTTGAGGACATAGCCTGCCTCATCGATCAGGCCATCCTGTCCGTGACTGGTATAGGGATCCAGCGCCACATCGGTCAGCACACCCAGCGATTCCCCGCAAGCATCCTTGATCGCCTTGATCGCCCGGCACATCAGATTGTCTGGATTGAGGGCCTCTGCTCCGTCCTCGCTGCGCCGATCCGGCTGAGTGTTGGGAAACAGGGCAATGCATGGAATGCCCGCTGCAGCGGCTTCCCGGGCACGCTGCGCTACGAGATCGACCGACCAGCGCGAAACGCCCGGCAAGGAAGCGATCGGATCTTCCAAGCCGTGTCCCTCGGTCACGAAAAGAGGCCAAATCAGATCGGCAGGGGTGACCAGCACTTCCCGGTGGAGGGCGCGGCTCCACGCGGTGGTGCGTGTGCGGCGTAGGCGAATGTGGGGATATCCGGCAGACATGAATGCTATTCTAGGCGTTGCCGCCCTTTTGGGCAACAAGACCGAACATCCACGGGCAACTCTAGCGCGCCGAACCTACGAGAGCGCTCGGCCGCACGGCAATCAGCGCGTTCAGTCGCGCCTTGAAAGTGGCGATCTGCGTTGGATCTGCAACAGCCTGGCGCTGCGCCATCCGCACCGACATGGGGTTCACCGTCTGGCCGCCACGATAGACCTCGTAGTGCAGATGTGCGCCAGTCGAAAGGCCGGTGGAGCCGACATAGCCGATCACCTGCCCTCGCCTGACCATCATGCCGGGTTTGACTGCGATCCGGCTCATATGACCGTAACCCGTAGCGATGCTTCCCCCATGATCCAGCCTGACGTAATTGCCGTGCCCGCCGTGCCAGCCGGCATGCTCGACTCGGCCATCGGTAACGGCGTAGATGGGAGAGCCCCACGCGGCCCCGTAGTCGATGCCCGAATGCATGCGAACATAACCCAAAATCGGATGTCGGCGCAGCCCGTAGCCAGAGGTCATGCGGCCTGCGACTGGCGCACCGAAGAGACCAGCATCGGATTGCCCGGAACCAGTGAGTTCTGCCAGTGACGTGAAGCTGCCATCCGCACCCCATCGCAGCATTTGGGCTCGCGGTTGGCCGGTGCGGAGCACGCCAGCATAAAGAAGATCGCCTGCCTCGCCCGCTCCATCAGCGGAACGCTTGTAGGAGACCACCATGTCGAACGAGTCGGTCGGCGAGATTTCGTCGAAGGGAACGGCCCTGTCGATTGCGCGGAGATAATCCTGCACAGCACTGGGCGGCGCCCCTGCAGCACGGGCCGAGCGATAGAGACTTGCACCAACAAGGCCCTGCACGCGGACAGGCGTGATGTTCACGGCAATAGGCTGCCTGGAAAGGGCAAGCCCGCCTCCCTGCCGGTTAACTGCGAGCGCGAGATCAAATCGCGGGCGGAAAGTGACTGCCGTGAGCGGGCGCGCGTCGGACAGATTGCTACGCGCACCCAAGGTAATGCCAAATCGGGTCCCCGGAGCGATTTCCGACAGCGGCATGGCGCTCGCCACCATCGAGGCTACCTGCCCAGCATCTCGAGCACCAACACCGGCACGCTGCAGCATCTGCAGCAAGCTGTCGTTGTCACCAATCGTGGCAGCCAGTTCGATGACAGGTCGCTCGGGCGCAGCGGGCAATCGCCTGACGTTATCGCCTGCCGCAAAGTGTCGTCCCTGCGTGGCGCCAGCGGTCAAAGGGCGGAGCGACTGCGCGCGAAACTCAAGCTGCGCTGCTTCATCGAGCACAACGAGTGATGCGGCCTCAAGCGGGGCAAAGCGGGGCCAGAACATCGATGCCAGCAAGATAAGGCCAATCAGCGCGCCAAGGCCCCGAAACCAGGCGGCAGTGCCAACGTTTTCCGCAAGATCTGGCGTCTGCGAGCGTCGCTCAACCCAGAGCCAAAAGCGTTGCCAGCCTGCGGTACCTTCCTCCGCAGAGGAACTAAGAATGGAGCGGTGCGGAAGCTTTGAGAACGGCGGCAAGGTGGGCTGGGGCAGAACGGGCGCATCATGCGCGCGCGCAATGCTTGGGCGTGCGCGACCAAACGTTCCGTTCGCAGCAAGCGCAAAGCCTTCGCGCGGGCCCAGCATGTCCGCAACTTTCCCTTCACTCGATTGTGCAAGGCACGTGATCACCCGCCGATCAAGGCCAGCAGATGAGAAGACCTGCACCCGCAAGGTTAATTCAGAGTAAAGTTTTGCGGATCCGGCCGGAATCAGTATCCGCGCGCCGTCGAAATTGCCTCAGGCAGCAAATCCAATCTTGCAGTGGCCGCGCACGCTCTCTGCCGCAATCGTCAGATTGTGCGGAGCTGATGTCCCCAACCGCGAAAACGCCCCTTTCTGGAAACTAAAGCCAGCGCAGCCACCGCTCACCCTGCCGACAGCTTTACGTGACACAGGGCCCGGTAGTGGGGGCATGCAGGCAACCACGTGGTCACGGACCCTGCCTAGACTCCGTCAATTGCCTTGCGTTGCATGACTCGCGAGGCCGCCTATGACGAACTCGTATGGGCGCGCATCATGCCAGCCTCGCTGGCAATGCGTCTTTGAGAGAAAGCAACCTGCGTTCAGGCGCCCGCAGGTTGCGGATCACCCGAACCGCTGAACCGGCGGCCAGCACGCGGCACGGTCGTTCCAAGTGAGGTTGCTGGTCGCGCAGGGCCGCTGGGCGCTTCCGGTCGGTCAAGTTGTCCATTTTCCATGAGAGCGCGAATGTCATCGCCGCTGAGAGTCTCGTACTCAAGCAGGGCCTGGGCCAGCAGGTGCAGCTTGTCTTCGTGGGCTTTCAGAATGTCCGTTGCCCTTGCATGGGCCCCATCGACCAGCATGCGGATTTCGCTGTCGATCAGCTTGTTGGTTTCGTCGGACATCATGGTGCGTTGCGATCCGCCCATGCCGAGATACCCTTCCTGAGCCTCTTCGTATTGCAGCGGTCCGAGCTTGTCGGACATGCCCCACTTGGTCACCATGTTGCGTGCGAGGCTGGTGGCATACTGAATGTCAGACGAGGCGCCGGACGACACCTTGTCATATCCGAAAATGAGTTCTTCGGCGACACGGCCGCCCATGCTGACCGACAGGTTCGCATGCATCTTGTCACGGTGATAGGAATAGCTGTCGCGTTCGGGCAATCTCATGACCATGCCGAGTGCGCGCCCGCGCGGAATGATCGTAGCCTTGTGGATCGGATCGGACGCAGCTTCGTTGACCGAGACAATGGCGTGGCCCGCCTCATGATAGGCCGTCATCTTCTTCTCGTCGTCGGTCATGACCATTGAGCGGCGCTCCGCCCCCATCATGACCTTGTCCTTGGCGTCTTCGAACTCCTGCATAGCGACCAGCCGCTTGTTGCGACGAGCGGCGAGCAATGCGGCTTCGTTCACAAGATTGGCCAGATCTGCACCGGAGAAGCCCGGAGTACCACGCGCGATGACACGGGGCAGAACATCTGGCGCCAGTGGCACCTTCTTCATGTGGACACTCAGGATCTTTTCGCGCCCATCAATATCGGGAATAGGGACGACCACCTGACGATCAAAACGACCCGGACGCAGCAGGGCAGGATCCAACACATCAGGCCGGTTGGTTGCGGCGATGATGATGATGCCTTCGTTTGCCTCGAAGCCATCCATCTCGACCAGCAGCTGGTTGAGGGTCTGCTCGCGCTCGTCGTTCGAATTGCCAAGGCCATGCCCGCGGTGCCGGCCAACGGCATCGATTTCGTCGATGAATACGATGCAGGGCGCATTCTTCTTCGCCTGTTCGAACATGTCGCGCACACGGCTGGCGCCAACGCCTACGAACATCTCCACAAAGTCGGAGCCGGAAATCGTGAAGAAGGGAACACCCGCTTCACCTGCAATAGCCCGTGCCAGCAGGGTCTTGCCCGTGCCGGGCGAACCGACCAGCAAAGCGCCCTTCGGGATCTGGCCCCCAAGTTTGGAAAAACGGCTAGGATCGCGCAGGAACTCGACGATCTCCTGCAACTCTTCACGTGCCTCATCGATGCCGGCGACATCGTCAAACGTGACCTTGCCCGAACGCTCTGTCAGCAGCTTGGCCTTGGATTTGCCGAAGCCCATGGCACCGGAGCCACCACCCTTCTGCATCTGACGCAGCGCAAAGAAGGCCACGCCCAGAATCAGCAGGAAAGGCAATGACTGCGCGAGGATGTAGAGGAGAAGATTGGGCTCTTCCTGCGCCTTGCCCGCATAGCGCACACCGTGCTCCTGGAGCAGTCTGGTAAGCTCGACATCGCCGGGAACCGGGACTGTGACAAACTGCTGGTCATTTTTGAGTGTGCCGGTGATCCGGTCCGGACCAACCTGCACTTCGCGGACGTTATCCTGAACGACACTGGCACGGAAGTCGGAGTAGGGGATCATTGTCCCCGTCGGATCAGTCCGTGCGTTGAACATCGAAACCACCAACAGCAGGGCCAGAAAGATGCCGCCCCAGATCAGGAGGCTCTTGATCCAGGGGTTACCCTGCGGCTGGTCATCATTCATGGCGCGGCTCTCGATCCGGAAAAAACTACCTCATCAATGTAGGACGCCGTTGAGGAATGGCAATATAACCCGCCAAGCGAATTTCTTGCCCTTAGGGACTCTCTGCAAGCTACGAAGACGGACTGCGCGGGGCGGGCGCGACGGCAAAACGCCATGTGCTGGTCCGACCATCCCCGCGCACGCCGCCAAGCGTCGCGACTTCGCCTGATGCAAGCCGGTCGTGCCACCGCGAGATTGCATTGCCGCGAGGCGTTTCCCTGCCAAACCCGACCACGATACGCTCCAGTATCCTAAGAACGACCACGCGAGGCGTGTCAGCGGGAGCCCAACACAAGACGCCGCCCTGCGTTTCGGCTGACGCGAAACAGCGCTGCGCAGCCCACTCGATAGCGCAATCAGCTTCCGCAAGGTGGCCAGCGCTCGTCGCTACGAGGGAAGGATCCAGGGCCGGAAAGGCGGCGAGCAGCCTGCGCACCCGGACCCGCTCGAACCGGTCATCAGCGTTGGATGGATCAAGCGCCGGCTCGATTCCAGCAAGGTCGACAATTCTTTCGAGCTCACTTTTCCGCCAGCCAAGAAGCGGGCGAAGCAAGGCGCATTCCGTCTGGCCGGGCAGACTGGATCGTGCTCGCATCCCTGCCAGTCCGCGCACACCGGCTCCGCGCGCGAGCCGCATCAGCAATGTCTCTGCCTGATCGTGTGCGTGGTGGGCAGTTGCGATGGCCCGAAGACCACGGGCCATCGCCCAGTCGCCAAGCGCACGATAGCGTGCAATCCGCGCCCGTTCCTGCACCGCGGGTCCCAACCGCAGATCAACGCGCAAGACGGAATGGCGGATTCCCAAGTCCGCGCAGATGAGCCCGACGGCAACGGCTTCGGTCGCACTATCCGCCCGGATTCCGTGATCGACCGTTGCGACTTCGAAGCGGCCCGGAAACGCGTCATGAGCAAGCAGCAATAAGGCCAGGCTGTCAGGCCCGCCCGAGACAGCAAGACCTACAGACGCTGGCTCAACCTGCAGCGCCCCCCAATCCGCCAGAAAGCGGTGGCGCTGTGCGCTATCAATTGCAGTTCAACGGCTTGATCGCCGCCTCGTACTGGGACTTCAGACGCCCGGCCGCTTCAGCCGGGTAGTTCTGCCGGAATTCGCTGAAAGCGACGCAGGCACGCTTTTCTTCCTTCAGGCGGCCCATTGCCACGCCAAGGTAGAGCAAGCTGTCTGCGGCACGATCACCTTTGCGATCCGCCTGATAGTTCTGGAGAAAATACTGAGCAGCCGTGCCGGGCTTGCCATCATCGAGATAGGCGCGGCCTAACAGGTTACGGGTGTAACTAATTCGCGCATGGCGTGGGTGTTGTTGAACGACACGTAGCAGTTGCTGCTGCGCCTCCGGGAAGAACTTGGCCTCCCACAAACGGTAGCCGTAAGAGTACTCGTCCTCACCCTTGTCGTCGGTTGCGGGCTTCTCCACCGCCATGACCGCAGCCATGCGATCGGTTGATGCGTCCGGTTTTGCCGCCGACGGCACCGGCTTTACAGGAGGCTTGGGCTGTTCGGAAACAACCGCCGGCGCGTTTGCAATCGCACTTGCCACGACGGGTTGGCTAACGGGCGTAGCACCACCTGCGGCTGGCGAATTAGCAGTTTCGAGTGCCGCAAGCCGCACCTCGAGTTTCGAGATGTAGTTCTGGTTCTCCTCGGTCGCCGCCGTAAGTCGCTGCAACTGAGCCTCGACCGCTTCCATCCGCGTCAGGAGATCGGTCAGGCCCGTAGGCGCTGGTGTCGAAGAGGGAGCAGCGCCGGTTGTGCCATTGGCTGAAGGGGCAAGCTCGGGTTGAAATGACTTGCCAGCACCGTCCGGAAAAACCTTGCGTTGCACGGCACGTAGTTCAGCCTCCACGCGGCGAAGGCGAACATCAGTGCTTTCCGTGGCCGTCTGGGCGCTGGCAATGCCAACGGGTCCAGCAGGCAGCGCCGCCAGAGTGAAAGCTCCAAATGCTAGAGCCAGGGCCGAACCCGAACGGCCTGAACCAAACGTGATTTGCATTATTACTCCCGTCCGAGACCTGCAGCTTCCATGCGCTGTCTTGACGTTCACACGCAAGCATCAGGTTGGCAATGCACTGGTTGGTCAAAGGGTTTCACACAGATTAGCAGCCTTCGGAATGCCTCAGCGTCCGGCAGGGGCTGGTGCCGCCGGCGGCACGGGACGTGGCCGCGCTCGAAGACTAGCCGAGTCGACAGGGATATCCTTCATCACCTTTTCTGTATCGGCAAGGGGAGGGACCGGCTTGCCCCCGATCATGATCGATAGAGCATCAGGGCGACCTGTCCAAAGCCTAACGCCAACAACATCCTGCGGCACCGTGTAGGTTTCCCCTTTGGCAAGCTGCTTTTGCATGAGCTGCTTGCCCTCGCCATCATAGAACTTGACCCAGATGCCTTCTTCAAGCGCCGCGAATACGACCGGCCCATCGATTGCGCGGGGTTCCGGTCGCTTTTCAGGTCTGGCTGCGGGGGGTGAGATGCCATTAACCAAGGCAGGTAGCGGCACAGCCGGGGCATAGTAACTTCGCCAGAAGATGCCGCCCATGGCGAGAAGACCGCCTACCAGCACCAAAGCCAGCCAGCCAAGCAGGCGCGAAGGAGTCTTGGCAGGATCTCCTACTTCGAACTGGTTGAGAATTCTCGGTTCCGGGCGGGGCGCAGTGCCCTCCAGTTCGGCCCTTACCGCTTCGGCTATTTCCGCATCTGGCAACCCTACGGCCCGCGCATAGGCCCGTGCAAAACCAATGGCATATGGGCGGCCGGGCATCCCGCTGTAGTCGCCCGCCTCAAGCGCCTCGATATGGCGCAGCGTGACCCGCGTGCGTACCGCGACACCGCTGGCTTCGAGGCCGAGAGCGAGTCGCGCGGTGACCAGCCTGGCCGAGACGCTTGTTGTTTCGCCAAACGCACCGGCCATCGGGCTGGAGGCTGGCCCCGCAACCGACGAAGCATCCCGCTGCTGGTGGTTTGCAGGGACCAATTGGCTTTCGCCGTCGTCGGCCACGGCGTAGCTCCCGTCGTTCATGGTTTTCCGGGCACTTTCGATGTTGGATGCGAACCCAGCCAAAAGGCAACATGGGGAAGGCGCGCATGTCAACGACTTTAAGTCGAAGATCGCACCATCGGAGCCGCAAGCGCGATGAGTTCAATCAAAATCAATGCCGCGAGCATTGGCCCACGCGGCGATCTCGGCACGGAGATCTGCCGGTGGGTGCGCCAGCCAACCGCTCATGGCTGTGCGAATTGATGGCAGATCGACCTGGCGAACAAGCTCCTTGATCGGACCAACGGCAGCCGGGGTAATCGACAGCCGAGTAATCCCGATACCCAGCAGCGCAAGCGCCTCCAGCCTGCGTCCACCCATTTCGCCGCATACGGTGACGTCCGTGCCGAAAGGCTCCACCGCAGTCATGACACGGCGGAGAAACCGCAGAATGGCGGGAGAAAGCCAGTCGTACCTTTCTGCCAACTTCGGATTTGCCCGGTCTGCTGCAAACAGGAACTGGGTCAGGTCGTTGGTTCCGATCGAGAGGAATGACAGGCGGGGAGCAAGCACATCAAGCCATTCCGCAAGCGCCGGTACTTCAAGCATCGCACCGTATCGAATCGCATCTGGCAAAAGCTTCTTCTGCCGCTTGAGGAAAGCCAGTTGGCTTTCGAACACGGCTCGTGCGGCATCAAACTCCCACGGCTCGGTAACCATCGGGAACATCACATTGAGGGTGCGGCCACCGGCGGCTTCCAGCAAGGCCCGCGCCTGCACCTTCAAGAGGCCGTCCCGCTCCAGCGCTACACGCAGGGCGCGCCAGCCCATGGCAGGGTTCTCTTCAGTCTCGCCGTCGTTATGGCGCAGATATGGCAGCACCTTGTCACCGCCGATATCGACTGTGCGAAAAACCACAGGGCGGTCTCCCGCGGCATCGAGCACGTCGCGATATAGGCGCGTCTGCCGCTCGCGCGCAGGCAATGTGGCCGAAACCAGGAATTGAAACTCCGTGCGAAACAGGCCGATGCCGTCTGCTCCAGTCAGATTGAGCATGGGCATGTCATCGCGCAGACCGGCGTTGATCATGACCCGGATGCGCTGTCCGTCTGCCGACACGGGCTCGACATCGCGCAGTGCCGCATAAAGCGCCTGCCGCTCCCGATTGCGGGCAAACCTTGCCTCGAAAGCCTCAATCAGCGTCGGGGCAGGCCGGATATCCACCACGCCCTGATCGCCATCAAGCAACAGGTGATCGCCCTCACGTACCTTGGCGCGCAGGGCGCGGATCCGGCCGACGACCGGGATTCCCATGGCGCGCGCAACAATGACAACGTGCGCGGTAAGCGACCCCTCTTCGAGTATGACCCCTTTCAGCCGCCGGCGATCATACTCAAGCAATTCGGCAGGCCCCAGGTTGCGGGCAATCAGAATGGCATCGCCCTTGAGGCCAAGGCTTGCCGCAGTGCCGAGCTGACCCGAGACAATCCGCAGCAAGCGGTTTGAGAGATCCTCAAGATCGTGCATGCGATCTGCCAGCAGCGGATCGTCAATCTGACGCATCCGCATACGCGTACGCTGTTGCACCCGCTCGATCGCAGCTTCTGCGGTCAGCCCCGAGTCGATCGCCTCGTTGATCCGGCGGCTCCACCCCTCGTCATAAGCGAACATGCGATAGGTCTCGAGGACCTCCTCATGCTCTCCGCCCATCCCGAACTCGGCCTGGCTCGCCATTCGGTCGATCTGTTCGCGCATCTTGTCAAATGCGAGATAGACCCGCTGGCGTTCGGCCTCGGTGTCTTCTGCGACCACGTGTTCAATGGTCACGCGGGGCTGGTGAAACACGGCGATGCCGCTGGCGAGACCTTTGACGAGCGTTAGCCCCGGGATCCGTTCATGACCTGTGAGGTGAGCATCGGCGCCGAGGGCATCTTCTTCATCGATCAGATCGGCATTGGCGATCAGTTCAGAGAGGACCATCGCCACAGTCTGCAGCGCCTCGATCTCCACCTCTTCATACCGCCGCGGCTCGACATGCTGGACACCAAGCACTCCGACGGCACGCGCCCGACGCACGATCGGTACGCCCGCGAACGAGTGAAACCGTTCTTCACCAGTCTCCGGAAAAAAGGCAAAATCCGGATGAGCTGCAGCTTCGGCGAGGTTGAGTGTTTCAATGTTCGCAGCGATGGTGCCGACCAGACCCTCGCCAACCGCCATGCGGGTCACATGGACCGCAGCCTGATTGAGGCCTCGTGTGGCAAACAGTTCCAGCATACCCTCGCGCAGAAGGTAGATCGAACAGACTTCGCTATCGAGCTTCTCGCCGATAACATCGACGATCTGGTTGAGTTTCGCCTGCGCACCGGCGCGAGATGCCATGACCTCGTGCAGCGAAGTCAGGATCGCGCGGGCAGCAGCAGCGGCGGTTATCATAAACTTAGGCCTAGCGCAGACGGAACGGTTTGCAAACTGCGGCGCCTACGGCCTTTATGAATTCGTATCCGTGGGAGCGGGCACCTTTGGCCTGTCACGCAGGAAAAGGCACGGCTTGGGCAAGAGGAATGCGGCGGGGCGGCCGGCCGTTTCCGGCCCACCCTGCCGCATGGCGGGCTTCAGTGGACCTGTTGAACCTGCGAAAGCTCTTCCTTGATTCGCAGCTTGCGTCGCTTGAGCTCCTTGATCAGCGCATCGTTGGGCAGAGGGCGGCCCCTCTCTTCAGCGATGCGCCGTTCAAGACCGGCATGTTTGGATTCAAGAGCGCTGATATGCGACAGTTCCATGCGGCAACCTCCTCAGGACACCTCACCCGGCTGCCTCCGGCGGCAGGATCGCTACCGTAGTTCAAGCCGAATTGACGCGCCGGCATGGATGTGTCGGCCTCGACTCATCCGAGCGGGCGCGTTGTCATGCTCCCACAATCGCCGTATCTTGCAAGCCTGTCTGCGTCGAAATGCCGCAATTGCGAGTTTGTGCGTATCCGACTGGCAGCAAATTGGTGACGTGTTCGGGCCCGTCCTTGGGCCGGTGCTGCAGCAAGTCGTTGATGACATGCAGCGAAAATGGGGAGTGGCAGGTTTGACCGAAGACGAGATGCGCAAGCGGCTGGAGATGCTGCGGATCGAGCACCGCGATCTCGATGCGGCGATCGATGCCCTTTCGGGAACAGGTGCGCATGATCAACTGCAGGTGGCGCGACTTAAGAAGCGCAAGTTGCGTCTGAAGGATCAGATGACCCTTCTGGAAGACTACCTAATTCCCGATATTATCGCGTGATTACATGTTCTTGACCTGATATGGCCGAGAGCATCGGACCAATACCGACCGTATCGTTCCGGCACAGTTTGAAAACGTGGTGAACGCAGCCCCACGTCTATGTTGAGCCCCACGTCGCGATAGGACAATGCGCTTGCCATGGCCCTTACGCCCAACCTCAACCCGCGCATCATCGAAGCGCTTTATGCCGAGGCACTGGTCCTCGCGGAGGAAGTGCGCGGGGTTTTTGACAAGTTGCGCAAAGGCCACGATCAGCGGATGCTGGTGGGCGCGAACGACGACCCTGACGCCGATCTGCTCCATCTGCAGTTAAGCTGCGAAGCACTGCGCACCACAACTCGGATCATGCATTGCCTTGCCTGGCTCCTGAACCACCGGGCTTACTTCGCCGGCGAGCTTAGCGAAATCCAGCTGCGTCGCCACGGCCGACTGGTTGCCAACTTCCCATTGAGCGATGCCTTGCAGGTTCTGGCGCTGCCCAGCGAAGCGCAACGATGCGTGCAAGAAAGCGAGAGGCTTTATGCGCGGATTCAGCGGCTAGAGGACGCATGGCGCGGTGATGCGCAGGTAGCAGGCAGTGCGATCGAGCGACTACGCCACCGGCTGGTGAGCGCGATGGCCGCAACGCCCTGAAGCGATCAGCCGCGACAAGGCCGGACGCGGCGTTGCGCCTCCGCCTGAAAATCTCCATACCGCAAGCATGTCATCATCCAACCCTGCGCCGGGCATCAGCATACCCGAGCCATCCGACTGGAACACCGGCCTCGCCGTAGAGCTTGAACCGCTCGTACGCCGCGTTCTGGCCCCCAATCCCTCGCCTTACACCTTCAACGGAACACAGACCTATCTGGTCGGCAGCGGCAAGGACGTTGTCGCAATCGATCCGGGTCCGATGGGAAGCGGAGCGCCCGGGCACGCCGATACCAACGGCGCGGGCCATGTGGATGCGATCCTCAAGGCCATCGATGGCCAGAAGCTCGTCGCCATCATGTGCACCCATACGCACCGCGATCACAGCCCCGCGGCCCGTCCGCTGCAGGCTGCCACTGGCGCACCGATCATCGGCTGCGCGGCCCTGGCGCTCGATGACAGCGGGGCAGGAACGGGCGTACGTGCGGATGCAGAGTTCGATCCCCTTTACCAGCCGGACCGCGTGCTGGCTGACGGTGAGCGGCTTGCGGGTGACGGGTGGACGCTAGAAGCGGTCTCGACCCCCGGGCACACCAGCAACCACCTCTGTTTCGAGTTGCTGGAATCGAAAGCCCTGTTTACCGGCGATCACGTAATGGGCTGGTCGACGACCGTGGTTTCCCCTCCAGACGGGGACATGAGCGCCTACATGCTTTCCCTGCAGAAGCTGCTGCTGCGCGAGGATCAAGTATACTATCCGGCGCACGGGCCAGCGGTGACCAAGCCGCAGCAACTGGTACGCGGTATGATCGGTCACCGCCGCCAGCGTGAAGCACAGATCCTGCGACTGCTGGGCGAGGCCGAGTTCACTATCCCCGAAATGGTGACACAGATGTATAAGGGACTGGACCCGCGGCTCAATGGAGCAGCCGGACGCTCGGTCCTTGCGCATCTGATAGATCTAGAGACACGAGGCAGGATCAAGCGCGGCCCCGAGGCGCTGGAGCAGAAATGGACCCTGAGCGCCTGACCCAGCCCCCTGTTGCGTTGCCGCCTGTGCGGCATCGATCATGGCAGCTGGCCGTTCTGCCCTGGCTGCTTTTCCTCGCCGCCACTGCGGCGGCGGCATGGCTGGCCTGGCTGCACTGGAAACCTGCGCCTGCGGGCGATCTGCTCGCCGTAAGCATCAACGCCTTTGAAAAGCAGGACCGCCTGACGGTGTTCAGCGCCCAGTTGGCACCAGTGGTCGCGAGCAACGACAGTCGTCTCTTCGGCCTCGTAACGTCGCGTCAAGTCGCCGTCATTCCGGCACGGGTCGATTATGCGGTCGATCTTGGCAAAGTCGGCCGTGACCGCATGCACTGGGACCTCGCCAGCAGAACCCTGACTGTGCGAATCCCACCACTCACCGTGACAAGACCCAACCTGGATGAAGCCCGGGCGCAGTATCTCCGCGAGGGAGTATGGATCACGGGAGGTGCGCAAGAAAAGCTCACGCGCGACAACACCAGGGATGCGGAGCAGCTGGCGACGAAAGAGGCGGCAAACCCAGTCCTGCTTGGCTTGGCGCGGTCCGCTGCCCTGGATGCCATTCGCCAGAATCTCGCCATACCGCTGCAAGTCGCTGGTTTCGGTGACGTCAAGATTGCGGTTCTGATCGAAGGTGACGCGCCAAAACCGTAAGTCTGGAACTGCAGACACCACCTGCACGAGACGGAGCATTCAGGAGGGAACCTTGGACTTCACCGCAACCCGACAGGGCACGTCCTACCTTCAGGACCAGCGCTTCTTCACCCGGCTTGCGGTGGCGCTTGCCGCGTTGATCGTCCTTGGTTTCCTTCAATGGGCATTACGGGGCTTCGTTGCCCCTCTGAAGACCCCGCCCTGGGTGCATTTGCACGGGATTGCCATGCTCTGCTGGCTTGGCACTCTGGCGCTGCAAAGCAGGCTGGCCGAAACTGGCAACCTCAACCTTCACCGCATGCTTGGCTGGGCCAGCCTCAGCCTCGTTTGCGCCATTGTCGCCCTCGGCATTTTCACCGCCCGCATGGCGCTGGCCATGCAGCGCGTGCCCCCGTTCTTCACGGATGCCTATTTTCTGGCGCTCACCCATGTCGAAATGGTCATGTTTGCCGCACTGGTCGCGGTGGCCATCGTCCTGCGTCGGCACACCCAGTGGCACCGACGGCTCATGATCGGCGCGACGGTCATTTTCACGGAACCGGCGTTGGGGCGGCTGCTGCCCATGCCCATGCTTGGCCAGACCGGCGGCGCCTGGCTCGAGGCAGCCCTGCAGGTGGCCTTCCTTGGCATCCTTGCCCGTCATGACGCCACGGTACTGGGCCGTGTTCACCCCGGCACGATGATTGCCATCGGCGCAGTAGCCGCAAGCCATGGCTTGATCCAATGGCTGGCGGCGATGCCGGCTGTCGCGGTGTTCGCACAGGCTATTGCCCACGGGTCCGGCGCTGCCTAAGTGCCGGAACAACGGCAGTGGGTTTTCGCCTGCTTTCGACTAGGGGACCAACATCGATGACCGCCCAGCCCACCAATCTGTCCGGCCTTGATCTGCGCGCCGAAATCGACCGGCTGCGAAAGGACCGCAAGGCCGTAATCCTTGCGCACTACTATCAGAAGCCCGAGATTCAGGATCTTGCCGATTTCGTCGGCGATTCGCTCGAGCTGTCGCGCAAGGCAGCCGCGACCGACGCCGAAGTCATTGCCTTCTGCGGCGTGAAGTTCATGGCGGAAACGGCCAAGATCCTGAGTCCGGAAAAGATCGTGGTGCTGCCCGACATGGATGCCGGCTGCAGTCTCGAGGATTCCTGCCCGCCCGAAAAGTTCCGGGCGTTTCGCGCAGCGCATCCCGATCACATTGCGCTCACCTACATCAACTGTTCGACGGAAGTGAAAGCGCTCAGCGACGTCATCGTGACGTCATCGAGCGCCGAGACGATCCTTGCGCAGATCCCGCCCGAACAGAAGATCATCTTCGGACCTGATCGGCACCTCGGCGGCTACCTCAAT
>JBIPOH010000272.1:0-4593 GCA_044379435.1 Novosphingobium sp. | reverse complement strand
GGCCAGCGCCATGTCCTCGATCTTCAGCTGGATGATCCGCCGATCAAGGTTCTCGATCTCCTCGGGCTTGCTCTCCACTTCCATGCGCAGCCGGCTGGCGGCCTCGTCCATCAGGTCGATGGCCTTGTCGGGCAGGAAACGGTCGGCGATGTAGCGGTTGGAAAGCGTCGCCGCGGCCACAATCGCGCCATCGGTGATCCGCACGCCGTGGTGCAGCTCGTACTTCTCTTTCAACCCGCGCAGGATCGAAATGGTGTCCTCCACCGTCGGTTCACCCACGAACACCGGCTGGAACCGCCGCTGCAGCGCAGGGTCTTTTTCGACATACTTCTGGTATTCATCCAGCGTCGTAGCCCCAATGCAATGCAGCTCGCCGCGCGCGAGCGCAGGCTTGAGCAGGTTGCCCGCATCCATCGCGCCTTCGGATTTGCCCGCGCCGATCAGCGTGTGCATCTCGTCGATGAACAGGATAATCTCGCCTTCCGCGCCCTTCACTTCGTCGAGCACGGCCTTCAAGCGCTCCTCGAACTCGCCGCGATACTTCGCGCCCGCAATGAGGCTGCCCATGTCGAGCGACATCAGGCGGCGGTCCTTCAGGCTATCGGGCACGTCGCCATTCGCGATGCGGATGGCGAGGCCCTCGGCAATCGCGGTCTTGCCCACGCCCGGTTCGCCGATCAGCGCCGGGTTGTTCTTGGTGCGCCGCGCCAGGATCTGGATCGTGCGGCGGATTTCCTCGTCGCGCCCGATGACGGGGTCCAGCTTGCCCTCGCGCGCCGCTTCGGTCAGGTCGCGGGCGTACTTCTTCATTGCGTCATAGGCGTTTTCCGCCCCGGCGCTGTCTGCCGTGCGGCCGCCGCGCAGCGCGGTGATCGCGGCTTCGAGCGCCTGTGCAGTCACGTTCGCGGCCTTCAAGGCCTGCCCCGCCGCCGTTGTCGTGGCGAGCGCCAGCGCAACGAGCATACGCTCCACGGTGACATAAGCATCGCCGCTCTTCGCCGCGATCTGCTCGGCGGAATCGAGCACGCGCACGGCATCGTTATCCAGCCCGGGCGTTTGCTGCGCACCGCCGCCCGAAACAGCCGCGATCTTCGCGAGCGCCTTGTCGACTTCGGCAAGCGCCACGGAAGCCGTGCCACCTGCGCGCTGAATCAGCCCGGATGCCATGCCCTCGCTGTCTTCCAGAAGCGCCTTGAGCACATGTTCGGGGCCGATCCGCTGATGGCTCATGCGAATGGCAACAGTCTGCGCCGCCTGCAAAAAGCCCTTGGCGCGGTCGGTGAATTTTTCGAGGTTCATGGTGCGAACGTCCTCCTGACACCTCTGAAGTAGTGTGTCATTTCGGCCACACAAGGATCTGGATCAAAAATCCGCCTGCCCCGGACATGGGGGCAATAAGGGCGCTATGCGATTTTGCTTCTGTTCAGCCGCGCCATGCTCTGAAACAAGGCTCTCAGTCCCTTCGCGCGGCGCCACATCGGTGCGCCGCCTCAGCCGCAGGATCACCATGCCCCGTTCATTGATGGCCTCTCTCCTCGCGCTTCCTGTCATGCTTGCCGCCGTGCCCGCGCTCGCTGCGGATCCTGCTGCACCCCAGGTATCTGCTGCGGCGCTGAAGGCCGCGCCGGTCGCCGATCTCGTCAAGGCGGTCGACATTCCCCATGAACGCTTCACCTTGCCAAACGGCCTCACCGTGCTGGTCCACACTGATCGCAAGGCGCCCGTCGTGGCGGTTTCCGTGTGGTACAAGGTCGGCTCGAAGAACGAACCGCGCGGCAAGACCGGGTTTGCCCACTTGTTTGAACACCTCATGTTCAATGGCTCGGAAAACTCGCCCAACGATTACTTCGGCCCAATGAAGGAAATCGGGGTGACCGACATCAACGGCACCACATGGTTCGATCGGACCAACTACTACGAGACCGTACCGACCGCCGCGCTCGATCGCGCGCTGATGCTGGAAAGCGACCGGATGGGCCACCTCCTTGGCGCGGTCACGCAGGAGAAGCTCGATAACCAGCGCGGCGTTGTCCAGAACGAGAAGCGCCAGGGTGACAACAATCCCTTCGGCCTGATCGAGTACGAGCAATACGAAACGCTCTATCCCGCCGGGCACCCTTATCACCACAGCACCATCGGCTCGATGGCCGATCTCGACAGCGCCAGCCTTGAAGACGTGCGCGCCTGGTTCCGCGATCATTATGGGCCCAACAACGCGGTGCTGGTGCTGGCGGGCGATATCGATGCCGCCACGGCCAAGGCCAAGGTCGAAAAATGGTTCGGCGCCATTCCTGCCGGTCCCGCGATCCAGCCGGTGAGCGCGCCGGTGCCCACTTTGCCGGCCCCCATTACGCGCACTTTGCAGGACCGGGTTGCCACCACGCGAGTCTACCGGATGTGGGCGGTTCCGGGGCTCGACAATCCCGATTACCTGCCGCTTGAAGTCGGCGGCCTGATCCTTGGCGGGCTTGCCAGTTCGCGGCTCGATGATGCGCTGGTGCGCGGCCAGCAGCTTGCGGTTGCCGCGCAGGCAAGCGCGGATATCTTCGTGCAGGCCGGCCAATTCGTGATGCAGGCCGATGTGAAGCCCGGCGCGGACCCGGCCAAGGTCGGCGCGGCGCTGGATGCAGAGCTGAACCGCCTGATGACCGAAGGCCCCAGTGCCGACGAACTGGCCCGCGCGGCCACCACGTTTGCGGCAAACCAGATCCGCGGACTCGAATCGGTCGGAGGCGGCCATGGCAAAGCGCCTACGCTCGCCGAAGGGCTGCTCTATTCAGGCGATCCCGCGCACTACCGCAAGGAGCTGGAAGCCGCCGCCCGGCTCACCCCCGCCATGGTGCGCGATGCCATGGCCAAGTGGCTGAAACGTCCGGTCTTCGCGCTCACGGTAGTCCCCGGTGAACGGACGGTAGGCGGCGAAGCGCGCGGCGGCGATGCTGCGCTCGCTCCGGCGGCACCCTCTCCCGCGCCTGCCGCGGTGGCCAGCACGGCTGCCGCTACCGGCCCGGATCGCAGCACGATCCCAGCGGGCGGCGATGTACCCGCGCTTGATTTCCCGGCCATCGAGCGCACAAGCCTGAAGAACGGCATCAAGGTCGTGTTTGCGCGGCGCAGCGCTGTGCCCGTCGTTTCGGTGCGCGTATCGTTCGATGCTGGCTATGCCGCCGATCCGATGGAGGCGCGCGGCACCACCGCGCTGCTGCTCAAGCTGATGAACGAAGGCACGACCAGCCTCGATTCCTCCGCCCTCGCCCGCACCGAAGAAGCACTGGGCGCGTCGATCAGCGGCATCGGCCTGCCCGATTCGATCTCGTTCGAACTGAGCGCGCTCAAGGCCAATCTCGCGCCCTCGCTCGATCTTCTGGCGGATTACGTGCGCCATCCCGCGCTCGCTCCCGCTGAACTGGAGCGCGTGCGCGTGCAGCAGCTGTCCGCGATCAAGGCCGAGCGCACCGATCCCTATGCGCTTGCCAGCCGGGTGCTTTATCCCGCGCTCTATGGCCCCGCGCACCCATATGGCTATGCGCCCAGCGGCACTGGCGAGGCGGAAGTGGTCGGCAAGCTGACCCGCGCCGATCTGGCGGCTTTCCACGCTCGCTGGCTGCGGCCGGACCGCGCGACGATCTATGTCGTGGGCGATACGACGTTGGCCGATGTCGTTCCGCTGCTCGAACAGAGCTTCGGCAACTGGGCGTCCAACCGCATGGCCCCGCCGGTCAAGGATTTCTCCGCAGCGATCCCCGCGCCGCAGCCGCGCATCGTACTGATCGACCGCCCAGGCTCGCCGCAATCGATGATCCTGGGCGGTACGGTCATTCCGGTCAGGGGAACGGACGATACCGTTATCCTGCGCACGGCCAACGATGTGCTGGGCGGCGATTTCCTCAGCCGCATGAATATGAACCTTCGCGAGAACAAGGGCTGGTCCTACGGCGTCTCCAGCGTGATCAACGACCGCGCTGACCGCCTGATCTTCATGCTCTATGCGCCTGTGCAGACCGACCAGACCGGCCCTTCGATCACCGAACTGCGCGGCGAAATGACGCGCTACCTCGGCCCCAAGGGCACGACGGCGGAAGAAACCGCCCTCGCGACCGAGGGCAGCGCGCGCGAACTGCCCGGCATGTTCGAAACCTCGGGCACGGTGCTTGATGGCGTTGCCAAGATCGAGACCTACAAGCGGCCCGACACCTGGTACGAGAGCCTGCCCACTCGCTATAAGGCCATGACGCCTGCCGATCTCGATGCGGCGGCACGGCAGACGATCAAGCCCGAAAGCGTGATGTGGGTCGTGGTGGGCGATGCCGCCAAGGTCAAACCTCAGCTCGACGGGCTGGGCCTGCCGGTAGAGGTGGTGAAGGGGGAGTGAGGGGCTAGCCCCTCACTTCTTGATCTTTGCCCGGCTCAGCATGGTGGGGCTCGCCAGTTCCTGCCCGCTGCGCAGATCGACAATGGCATCCCGGTGATAACCGATCACGCCGGGCACCGGCCCAATGCGCGAGATGAACACGCCGAGCAGGTTGTTCACCTTGGGGTGCGCATGGAACTCAGCCTGAACCGAAGGCCAGTCCTTCAGGCTGGCGGGCAAGC
>JBIPOH010000271.1:0-4629 GCA_044379435.1 Novosphingobium sp. | reverse complement strand
ACATGTGGCCGTAGCGAGTTTCCATGCTGCCGCCGTGCTCCAGCTCGACGAAGAGACCGTAGCCGCCGAACCAGTCAGCCTTGCCGACGACGCCATCGGCCGAAGCGTGGATGGGGGTGCCGGTGGTGGCGGGAAGATCGATACCCTTGTGCGAGCGCATGCCGCCAAGCACCGGGTGGACGCGCATGCCAAAGCCGCTGCTCATGGCGCGGCTTGATGAAACGGGGATGAGCGAGGGGATCGAAACGCCGCCGCTGGTGCGGCGAGCAGGAGCAGCGGCAATCGTGGTGCCGGTTTCAAGCGACTTCCAGCTGGCGAAGAGCTTGTGGAATTCATCGTCTGCCGCAGGAGCCGTGCTGCCGTTCCGGGCTGCTTCGGCGGCGCGGAGCGGAGCGGCAATGTCTGCCGAAGACGCGCTGTTGGCCATGACGGGAGCCGAAACGAAACAGGCAAGAGCGCCAATTACGCCAACTGCCAGCCTGGAAATCTTGTTGCTCAGCATTACGACCCGCTAACCCTTTTCGGTTCCTGCTGTGCGGCATCTTTTGCGCCACGTGTTCAGCTGGAACGAACCCACCTGGATCCTGCCAACAACCTGCCGGATCATACCGGTCTGCCTGACAGTTTCCTCGAGAACAGGACGGACAACCCATCCGCTGCATCGTTGATCGGGGTTAGGGCGAAGGGTGCAAATCACACAACCCCTGTCATGAATTCATACGACAAACCGGCTGCATGACGCGCCGAGTCGTTGAACGGCGGCTTAACAGCCCCGCGGAAATGGCGCGCAACAAGGGTTTTCCAGAGGGCTGGCGCCGATTCACGCCGTTCATCGCACACCTTCTGGAAGTGCGTTGTGCCGAAACGCACATGCCGGATTTCGTCGTCAAGGATTCGTTCGAGGATGCGCGCCGAACGAAGATCGCCCGCCGCCGTAAAGCGTTCGATGGTGACCGGCGTCACGTCCAGTCCGCGCGCTTCGAGCACCATCGGCACCACGGCAAGCCGCGCCGCCAGATCGTGCGCCGTCTCGCGCGCGGCGTCCCACAGCCCGTCATGCGCAGGGAGCGCGCCATAGTCTGAACCGAGCGTGCGCAGCCGGCGCGCGAGCAGCGCAAAGTGCATCGCTTCGTCTGCCGCGACATCGAGCCAATCGCTCACGAAATCCGGTCCGCGCTCGGCGCCAAAGCGCCCGGCGGCATCGAGCGCGAGATCGATGGCGACGAATTCGATATGCGCGAGCGCATGGAGCAGCGCGAGCCGCCCGCGTTCCGAGCCGCCGCGCCCGCGCTTTGGCATGGCGTTTGGCGGCAGCAGTTCGGGCCGGGCCGGGCGCGCTGGTTCATCCGGCATCGCCGCGTCGAACGCGAAGGCCAGCTTTCCGGCGGCCCAATCGCGCCGCACCTCACGCGCGGCCATGGCCTTGGCCGCGGGATCGGCGGTGAGCATCGCTCCCCGGATCGCCGCGGCAACGCTGTGTCCTGTCACTGTGCGCGGGCCATCATAGGGCGCGCGCGGCGGCCAGCACTTCTTCGGCGTGGCCCTTGACCTTCACCTTGGGCCACACTTGCGCGATCTTGCCATCTGCGCCGACGAGATAGGTCGTGCGCTCCATGCCCATGTACGTGCGGCCATACATCGACTTTTCGCACCAGATGCCGAGCGCATCGGACAGGCCGCCTGCTTCCGCATCGGTGGCGAGCGGCGCGGCCAGGCTATGCTTCTCGATAAACTTGAGGTGCTTCTTGGGCGGATCCTTGCTCACGCCGAGCAGCGCCGTGCCAGCTGCGGCAAATTCGCCGGAAAGCGCCGAAAAGTCCTTGTTTTCAGTGGTGCAGCCGGGGGTGTCGTCCTTGGGGTAGAAGAACAGCACCAGCTTGCGGCCCAGAAAATCCGATGGTTTCACCGTGCTGCCATCGGGCATGGTCATTGCAATATCGGGCATCATGGTGCCCGCGCCGAACGTCTCGCTCATTCGCCAATCTCCAGGTCTTCGCCAAATACGGTATGCCAGCAGGCCGCGATTTCGCGGCGGGCCGCCAGCACGGCACCCAGCAGGGCCGGCCAATCAGCCTCCCCGCAAGCTCGTGCTACGATAGCGCGGCTCGCTTCGGGCGGATAGCGTCCGTCAGGGGCAACAAGACGCACGACCACCAGCAACCGCGCCAGCAGATCCTGCGCGGCGTGCAGCGAGGCGGGCACAAGGCCAGCAGCGCCGAGGCCTGCAACCGCGCGCCCGAGATGGGGATCGAGCGCGGTGCGTTCGCGCAGTTGCAGATAGTGGACAAGGAATTCGAGATCGACGAGCCCGCCGCGCGCCAGCTTCACGTCGAGCGGGCCGGAAGGGGCTTTGTGTTGGGCCATTTCCGCGCGCATCGCCAGCACATCGGCCAGCAGCTTTCCGGGCTCGCGCGGGGTGTGCAGCACATCGGAAATGATCGCGGCGAGCGCGGACTGGTCGGCTTCGGTGCCGAATAGGGGCCGCGCGCGGCAAAGCGCCATATGCTCCCAGGTCCACGCTTCTTCGCGCTGATAGCGTGCGAAGCTTTCGAGGCTGACGGCAAGTGGCCCTTGGGCGCCGCTGGGCCTGAGGCGGACATCGACTTCATAAAGCGCGCCGGCGGCGGTGGGCGCGGAAAGCGCGGCAATCACGCGTTGGGCAAGGCGATTGTAGTAGAGCGTGCTGCCGAGGGGGCGTGGGCCATCCGATTCCTGGGTGTGGTCGCCGCTAAACAGGAACACGAGATCGAGATCGGAGGCATGGGTGAGCGCCGCGCCGCCGAGCCTGCCGAGCCCGAGAATGACAAGATCGCTGTCCGCGATTCGGCCATGCGGGCGCAGGAACTCACCTCGCGCGGCTTCGGTCAGAACGAGAATGGCCGCTTCCGCAATGCGCGAGAGCGCGGCGGCGACATCAAGCGGATCGCGCCAGGCTTCGCCTTGCTGGCTTTCGATCAGCTGGACGCCAAGCGCGAAACGCCATTCGCCGACTTTGCGGCGCACGGCATCAAGCAGGCACTGGTAATCATCGCCTGCCTCGCAGCGACGAAACTCGGCCGCAAGGCTCTCCACGCTGCCGGGCAGATCGAAGGCGCTGCGATCGATAAGGATATCGAGCAGATCTGAGCGGCGGGCCAGTTCATCGGCTAGCGTGGGGGCATGGGCTAGCACGCGCATCACCACGCCGAGCAGCGCGGGGCGGGCTTCAAGCAGCTGGAACACGTTGATCGCTGATGGAAGGCCAGCGAGCAGGCCTTCCCAGTGCAGCAGCGCGCGGTCCGGATCGGGCGCTGCTGCCAGCGCGGCGAGCAATGTGGCGCGCAAGCGGGCAAAGGCCTCGCGCGCTTCGGCGCTGCGCAGGGCGCGGTATTGTCCGTTGTCCCAGCTTTCGATCCGCACGGCGAGCGGGCCGGGATCGGAGAAGCCGAGCGCGGCCAGTTCGCGTTCGAGCGGGCGGGCCGCCACGGGCACAGCACCCGTTGGCGCATATGTGGCGATCAGTCCGTCGAAGCGGCTGCCGACAGCGTCGGAGATCTGCGCCAGTTCCTCGACCAGCGCTGCACCGGACGCGAGGCCTTCGAGCCGGGCTACCGCATCGAGCTGGGCCAGATCGGTGGGCAGGCTGTGGGTCTGCTGATCGGCGATCATCTGCAGGCGGTGTTCGAGCGTGCGCAGGCGGTCGTAGCTGGCACCGAGCAAAGCGGCATCCTCTGCGGCAACGATCCCTGCCTCGGCCAGCGCATCGAGCGCGGCGCGGGTGCCGCGCTGGCGCAACGCCGGGTTGCGGCCGCCATGAATCAGTTGGTGCGTCTGCGCGAAAAACTCCACCTCGCGGATGCCGCCGCGCCCACGTTTGAGGTCATAGCCCGGACCGACTGCCTGACCGCCCGCGTAGTGATCGCGGATGCGCGTGGTGAGGCGGCCGATCTCGGCAATCGCGCCAAAATCGAGACTGCGGCGCCAGACGAAGGGGCGGATGGCATCAAGGAACGCCTGCCCCGCGGCGATATCGCCCGAAGCCGGGCGCGCACGGATAAAGGCGGCGCGTTCCCATGCCAGCGCGCTCGATTCGTAGTGCGTGATCGCGGCGATGAAGGGGAGCGCGAGCGGGGTCACTTCGGCAGCGGGGCGCAGGCGCAGATCGACGCGGAAGACATAGCCTTCATCGGTCACCGCGCCGAGCAGTTCGACCACGGTGCGGGCGATGCGCTGGGCCGCATCGGCGGGATCGTCGCGCGCGCGACGGGGCAGGAGATCGGGATCGTAGAGCAGTATGGGGTCGATATCGGAGGAGTAGTTCAGCTCGCCCGCGCCGTGCTTGCCCAGCGCGATGGCGGAGAAGCCTTGCGGATCAGCATCGGGCACGCGGCGCTGGATGGCGGCGTTGATCGCAGCATCGAGAGCATAGTCGGCGAACGTGGAAAGCTCGCCCATGACCCGGGCGAGGGGGAGCGCACCGGCCAGATCGCCAATGGCCAGCGCCACGGCGAGCGCGAGGCGGCAGCGGCGCAGCGCAATCGCTGTGTCGGACGCGTCCGTCCCGGCGGCATGGGCGGCGGCAAGCGCATCTTCGATCCGGCCAGCGGCCAGCAGGGCTTCGAGATCGGGCAGCCGGTCCAGGCCGCGCGC
>JBIPOH010000269.1:0-4643 GCA_044379435.1 Novosphingobium sp. | reverse complement strand
GCCGCCAATGCACACCGCTTCGTCTGCTTCCGTGACATGGAGCGAGCCTGCGTCAGCTTCCGAATAGACCGCGACCGAGCGCAGCCCCATGCGGCGCAAGGTGCGGATGATCCTGGTGGCGATGGCACCCCGGTTGGCAATGAGGACGGTGTCGAACACGGGGCCTGCGCTCATGCCGCGACGATCATGCGCACGGGCGTCGGGTTGAAGCCGTTGCAGGGGTTGTTGATCTGCGGACAGTTAGACACGACGACGATGACGTCCATCTCGGCCTTGAGATCGACCGTGAGGCCCGGCGCAGAAATGCCGTCGACGATGCCAAGCGCGCCGTCTGCTTCGACTGGCACGTTCATGAAGAAGTTGATGTTGGCCACGATATCGCGCTTGCCGCGCCCTTCGGTGAGGTTGGCTTCGAGGAAGTTTTCGACGCAGGCGTGCTGGGCCTTGGTGTGGTGGCCATAGCGCAGCGTGTTGCTCTCGCAGCTGCACGCCCCGCCGATGGTGTCGTGGTATTCGACCGTGGTGGCGGCGATGGTCATCATCGGGCGCCCTTCGTTCGAACGAAGCACGGTGCCGGTGCGCAGAAACAGGTTGCCCTGCGCCGCGACGGTATCCTGCGCCGAATAGCGCTCGGTATCGTCGGCTTCGCTGTAGAGCAGGAAATCGACCGCCTGGTTGCCTTCAAGGTCGACTATGCGCAGCGTCTGGCCCTTCTTGATGTGGTGAATCCAGGGCGCGCGGGCGGGGACGACTTCGTCGTGGACGATGGAATCGGGCAGGCCATCGTGATGCGGATCGCGGTTCTGCATGGGTGGGCCTCCTTACCGGCGGTAGTAGTCTTCGACGTTGAGGAAGGCGCGCAGGCCTTCCGGCGTCGCGGTGCGGATGGGATCGTCCTCGGCGGCCACGGGGCCGCGCCAGGCGGTGAGGCGCAGCGGGGTCACGGTGTAATCCGGACGGGGATCGAGCACGTGGGGAACGTTGGCGATCACCACGATGACGTTCATTTCGGCGCGCAGGATCACTTCGCGGCCCGGCTCGAACGGGCCGATCTGCGGCTCGATCGTGCCATCATCGGCAATGCGCGCGCCCTTGAACAGAGTGACGGCGGCATGGATATCGCGGCGCTGGAGGCCATGCTTGGCCGCACCGAGCAGGAAGCGGTCGCGCCCGTTGGGGCACTGGCCGCTGTTGCGCCCGTCGCCGTATTTCGCAGCGTTGGTGTGCGCGTTGGACGTGCCGGAGAAGGTATCGTGCGTGCCGCCAGTCGTGTCTTCGGCAAGGCTCATGAGCACGCGGCCCATGTCCGACAGCAGGAATTTGCCCTTGGCCAGATAGGCGTTCCACTGGATCTTCACCGTATCGGCAAAGCTGTAACGCTCGGTCGTCATCTCTGCGTTGAAGATCTGCAGGCTCGCGCAGGCATCGCCCTTCGTGTCGACGAGGCGCAGGCGGCTGCCGCGCGGCAGGCGGCGCGTGGCATAGCCGCCGGGCGCCACGGTTTCCTCCCACAGCAGGTCCGCCGCTGGCACGCCTTCGGGCAGATCGGGCGCGGCGGGTGGTAGGATCGGCATCGCCTCGACCACAGTGCCGCCTTGTGCGCGGGCGTGATCGCGGGCGGCGTTGGGGTTGGCCAGCGTGCCGGACGGTGCTTGCGTGGTCATGCGGCGGCTCCCTGCGGCGCATCGGCTTCCGGCTCGTAGAGCTGGGGAAGGAGCGCGGTGGTGGTGACAAGTTCGAGCTGCTGGACCCCGCGCACGCGGCGCAGCGCATCCGACAGATCCTTGAGCCGGGCGGCGGGGCCCTGCACGAGGAGCACTTCGAGCGACTGGTCGTCCTCAAGGAAGACGTGCTGCGAGGAAATCACTTCCTTGAGGTAGTGTGCCTGCGTTTGCGCCAGCTGGTGGCGCACGCGGCCGCGCTCGCCCTTGTAGACAAGCGTGATCGTGCCGGCGAGCATCTCGTCGGGCCGGGTGAAGGCTTCGTGCGCGGCAAGCGCGTGGCGGATCAGCTCGGCCATGAGCTGCGAGCGCGAGGGGAGCTGGCGCTCCATCACCATCATGTCGAGCTTGCGGAACAGTTCGGCGGGGAGGCTCATGCTGAGCCGGGCGAGGCCGGGGGTTTCGAGCGTCATTGCCATTCCTCTCAGTGTGTGGCCGCGACGGGGTGGGTTTCGGGTTCGGGAGCCGGCACGGGCGGGCCGCGCAAGGGCAGGTCGTAGACTGCGGTCGCGCCGTAGCGGTGCGGCGCGTGGGGATCGTGGCGGCGCTTGTCGAGCGCGAGGACGCGCGTGCCCAGCGTGAAGGCTTCCTTGATGTCGTGCGTGACCATGACGATGGTGAGGCCATAATCGCGCCAGAGCCGGGTGATGAGGCCGTGCATGTCGGCCCGGATGCCGGGATCGAGCGCGCCGAAGGGTTCATCCAGCAGGAGGATGCGCGGGCGCTTGATGAGCGCCTGCGCAATGGCGAGGCGCTGCTGCATCCCGCCCGACATCTGCGCGGGGTAAAGATGCAGGCTATCGGCAAGGCCGACGGCTTCGAGCATCTGCGTGGCTTCGGCTTCGGCCTTGCGGCGGGCGCTGCCGAAGAGGCGCGCGGCCAGCGGCGCGGCGGGGCATTCGAGGCCGAAAGTGACGTTGCCGAGCACGGTCATGTGCGGGAAGACCGAATAGCGCTGGAACACGACGCCGCGATCGGGGCCGCATTCGGCCTTGAGCGGCTGGCCATCGAGCAGGACTGTGCCCCGCGTCGGCGCTTCCTGCCCGAGGATGAGGCGCAGCAGGCTCGATTTACCCGCGCCCGAAGGCCCGATGATCGAAAGGAACGCGCCCTCGGGAACGTCGAGGTTGACCTTTTCGAGCACGACCTTGTCGCCGTATTCGACCCACACGTTCTTGAGCGAGAGCAGCGCGTTCATCGGCCCACTCCGTGCGCCCAGGGAAATGCGCGGCGGCTGATTGCGGCGAGCGTCACGTCCATCAGAATGGCGAGCAGCGCGATCCACGCGACGTAGGGGATGATCACGTCCATCGCGAGATAGCGGCGGACGAGGAAGATGCGGTAGCCAAGGCCGATATCGGACGCGACCGCCTCTGCGGAGATGAGGAACACCCAGGCCGGGCCAAGCGCGAGGCGAATCGCTTGAAGGAGGCGAGGCATGGCCTGCGGCAAGGCGACGCGAGCGATGATCTGCCAGGAATTGGCGCCCAGCGTTTCAGCCTTGATGATCTGTTCGCGCGGCAAGCTCATGACATGGGCCGCGATATCGCGAATCATCACCGGCGCGACGCCGATGGCGATCAGCACGACCTTGGAAGTTTCGCCAAGCCCGAGGGCGATGAACAGGATCGGCAGCAGCGCAATCGGCGGGATCACCGCGATGCCGGTGACGAGCGGGCTGAGCGCCGCGCGCACCGGCGGGAGCGCGCCGAGCAGCAGCCCCAGAACCAGCGCAAACAGCGTGGCGATACCAAGGCCGAGGCCGAGGCGCTGGAGGCTGGCGAGCGTATCGGCCCAGAACACCAGCTGGCCCGTGAGCGGATCGGGCGTGGTGAGCAGATCGGTCAGCGCCTTGGCCATGCCCGAGGGCAGGGGGAGAATCTTGTCCGACGGATTGGCCGCGTGGCGCTGCACCGCGGTGATCAGGTAGATCACCAGCAGCAGCAGGATCGGCGCGCCGCCCGCAATCACCCGGTCGCGCCGGGAAAGGTGCCAGTTGATCCACCGCATCGGGTCAGATCTTCCCGTCTGCCGCCAGCTTCATGAAGCTGTCGTCGAAGCGCAGGGTGACATGCGCGGCATCGCCCAGCGTCTTGCCGCCGGGGAAGGCTATGCCCACTGCATCGGCGGAAGCCGCGCCCTTGAACAGGCCCTTGGAGAAGCTGAAATCGCGCACGCGGGTCATCGTGGCGACGAGTGCGGGCGATTGCGCGGCGGCAACGGCGGCCTTGGGGTCGGTGTAGAGGTAGGTGGTCGCCAGCTGAGCGTCGAACGTTTCGGGCGATGCACCAGCCAGCTTGGCCATGGCGGCGCGCGCGGCTTTCCCTTCGGCGTCCTGACGCATCATCAGTTGCACCGTGTCGTACCAGATGCCCGCCAGCGCCTTGCCGAGATCGGGGTTGGCTTTCAGCGCTGCCGTATCGACGACGAGCAGATCGAGGATTTCGCCCGGAATATCGGCCGAGGAGAGCACCTGGCTGACGCCGGGCTGGGCGCGCATCACCGAAAGCTGGGGGTTCCATGCGACCGCGGCCGTCACATCGGCGCTGGCGAAGGCGCCGACGATATCGGCATCGGCGGTGTTGACCGTCTTCACATCGGTCATCGCCATGCCGCCCTTTTCCAGCGCGCGGGCAAGGAGATAGTGCGAAACCGACAGCTCGACGAGATTGACCGAGCGGCCCTTGATCGCGCTCAGGTCCGGGGCGCCCTTGATCAGGACGCCGTCGTTGCCGTTGGAGTAATCGCCGATGATCAGCGCGGTGGTATCCTTGCCGCCTGCTGCCGGAATGGTCAGCGCGTCCATGGAGGCGAGCGTGACGCCGTCGAGCTTGCCGGCGGTGTACTGGTTGATCGATTCGACGTAGTCGTTGACCTGAACTACCTTAATCTTGATGTGGTACTTGTCTTCCCACTTCTTCA
>JBIPOH010000267.1:0-4649 GCA_044379435.1 Novosphingobium sp. | reverse complement strand
TTCCGGGATTCAGGGCACGCATGGGGTTACTCCTTCAAGCTCGATCAGGACGCCGCGCGGGGTGCCGCGAGCGGGGCCGTCCCCTCCACCCGCAAGCTATCGCGGTGCGAAGATGAACGGCATCAGGTTCTTCCCTGCTGCAGCAGGCTTTCTGCCACATGAACAGACACGTTCGGACAGGCCGTGGCAAGGGTGCGCCGTGCGGGTGCTGCGGCAAGGCGTTCAGAGCCGGGGCAACCAGCTGAAACAGCGCGATTTGCCGCCAGCGACGGGGCGTGTCACCGCTGCGATGAGACGCCCCGGGGTCAGGCGAGTTCGCGCACGTCCGTCAGCCGCCCGGTCACCGCCGCCGCCGCAGCCATCGCGGGCGAGACGAGGTGCGTGCGCGCACCCGGACCTTGCCGGCCGACGAAATTGCGGTTCGAGGTGGAGGCGCAGCGCTGCCCTGCGGGCACCTTGTCCGGGTTCATGCCGAGGCAGGCCGAGCAGCCCGGTTCGCGCCACTCGAAACCGGCGGCGACAAACACCTGATCGAGGCCCTCTTCCTCGGCCTGACGCTTCACGAGGCCCGAGCCGGGCACGACGATGGCCCAATTGACGTTGGCGGCCTTGGTCCGGCCCTTGAGCACGGCAGCGGCGGCACGCAGATCCTCGATCCGGCTGTTGGTGCACGAGCCGATGAACACGTTCTGGATTTCCACCGAAGACAGCGGCTGGCCCGGCTCCAGTCCCATGTAATCAAGGCTGGCGCGCGCGGCGGCCTGCTTGGAAGGGTCGGCAAAGCTTTCGGGCGCGGGGACGAGGCCGGTGATCGGAAGCACGTCTTCCGGGCTGGTGCCCCAGGTGACGCTGGGGGCGATATCGGCGGCGTTGATGACGACAGTCTTGTCGTACTTCGCGCCCGCATCGGTGGCGAGGCTGCGCCACCATGCGACAGCCTTGTCCCATTCCTCACCCTTGGGCGCATAGGGACGGCCCTTGAGGTAGGCGAAGGTCTTGTCATCCGGGGCGATGAGGCCCGCGCGGGCGCCGTGTTCGATCGCCATGTTGGAGACGGTGAGGCGGCCTTCGATGGACAGATCGCGGATCGCCTGGCCCGTATATTCGATGACATGGCCGGTGCCGCCCGCCGCGCCGAGCACGCCGGTGATGTGGAGCACGAGATCCTTGGCCGAGACGCCGGGGAGCAGCGCGCCTTCGATGCGCACTTCCATCGTCTTCGAACGCTTGAGCAGCAGCGTCTGCGTGGCCAGCACATGCTCGACCTCGCTTGTGCCGATGCCGAAAGCCAGCGCGCCGAGGCCGCCGTGGCAGGCGGTGTGGCTATCGCCGCACACGATGGTCGCGCCCGGGAGCGAGAAGCCCTGCTCCGGCCCGACGACATGGACGATGCCCTGCTCCAGATCGGCATCGCCGATATAGCGGATGCCGAAGGCGGGCGCGTTGGCTTCGAGCGCTTCGAGCTGGGCGGCGCTTTCGCGGTCCGCGATGGGCACGCGCGCGCCAGCAGAATCGCGGCGGGCGGTGGTAGGCAGATTGTGATCGGGCACGGCGAGCGTGAGATCGGGGCGGCGCACCTTGCGGCCGGTGAGGCGCAGCGCCTCGAACGCCTGCGGGCTCGTCACTTCATGGACGAGATGGCGATCAATGTAGACGAGGCTGGTGCCATCGTCGCGGTCTTCCACGACATGAGCGGCCCAGATCTTTTCGTAGAGCGTGCGAGGTGCGGTGCTGGTCATGAAGCGCCGGTTAAGCGCGCGCGGGGTTCATATCAAGCGGGAATGGAGAGCAATACAGCATCAGGGGCGCAGGATCAGGGGGCAGGCTGGCGGCGTGCCCCCTGCCCCCTTCTCCCCCACAGCCGCGATCAGAGAAGATCGAGGCCGGTGTGGAAGGGTTCCGCCGCGGCATAATGCACGACGTCGCTGGCCGTTTCGGGCGCCGCAGGATCGATGGCCGGGGCGGTATTGTTGCGCTCATACGGCAGGGGATCGGTGGGGCGGCCCGGCGTGTCTTCAAGCGCCGTGGTGGTATAGACGGGCAGATCGTCGGGGTTCATCGTGTAGATCACGTCGTCCGGAATCTCCAAGCCCTTGTCCGGGGCCGGGTCGCCTGCGCCAGCGCCTTCATCCGAACCATCGCTGCTGGAGCCGGTTTCACCGACGAGAATATCCTTGTCGACGACGATCAGGCCGTCATCGCCGCCCCCGCCTTCACCATCAAGGGTGCGCCATTCGGGCATGGGATCAACCTGACGGTCAATGCCCTCATCGCTGCCGCCATCAACCGGAGTTCCGTCGACCATGGTTTCATCGAATGGCAGTTCATCGACGATAGTCGTCGTGTCAACATTGCCATCATCGATGGCGATGATGCCATCGTCCGTGCCGCCGTCGGTCGAGGCATCAACGGTGCGCCATTCGGGCTGGGGGTCGACCGGGCGCCCGATGAACTCTTCGCCCGAGGTTTCCTCGCCGGTGTATTCTTCACCAACGTAGGTGATAAAAATGTCGCCATCACCGCCGCCTTCAACAGGCGTCTCGTTGCCGTCATCGCCGGGGGCGCCATCGACCAGAGTTTCATCGACTGGCGGTTCATCAACGATCATTGTCGTGAAAAGAGTGCCGTCATCCACAACGACGGTGCCATCGTCCGTGCCGCCGTCAGTCGTTGCATCAGTCAAAGCATCGGTCGGCTCGTCCTTCGGCTGGAAATCGATCGTCGCTCCGGGGTCAACCACCATCAAGTTGTCGTCAATGAACACCTTGGGTTCATCGGTGGCGGGGGCATCTGGCCCATCACCAGCGGGCGGAACTTCGGGCTCGGCCTGGGGCTCGGCAATAGCGATGGGGCCAAGTTCGGTAGGCTCTTCACTGGGCTCTTCGATGAGATCAATGCCGAACCCCGCGCAATCCGCCAGGACCGGATCAACCTCGACCGCCAGATCAACCATCACGTCACTTGCTTCGACTGCCATTGCGGCCCCCATGATATGCTTTTGTTAGACGCGCCCTATGACGAACATAATTCGATTCGGGTTAATTGGCCGAAACGAACCAGATCGCTATTGCAGGATGCACTTATTCATCGGGTGCCTGAACCCTTTGTGAATGGCCTGTTCAGGCAACGACCCGATGGTGCGGCAGGCTCGCATGGACGGCGCGAATGGGCTAAGGGACCGGGCATGATTCAGTTTCTGATCGTTTTCGCGACAGTGTGGGCGATGGAGTTCGTCGCCTGGAGCAGCCACAAGTATGTGATGCACGGCTTCGGCTGGGCTTGGCACCGCGATCATCACGAACCGCACGACGGCTTTTTCGAGCGTAACGACCTCTATGCCGTGGTCGGCGCGGCGATGTCGATCAGCGGGTTCATGGTGGGCAGCCCGCTGATCGCGGGTGAGCATGCGTGGTGGCCTGCCACATGGATCGGCATCGGCATCATGATCTACGGCGCGATCTACACGCTGATCCACGACGGCATCGTCCACCAGCGCTGGTTCAAATATGTGCCGCGCAAGGGATACGCCAAGCGGCTGGTGCAGGCGCACAAGCTGCATCATGCGACCATCGGCAAGGAAGGCGGGGTGAGCTTCGGCTTCATCATCGCGCTCGATCCCGCCAAGCTGAAGCAGGAACTGCGGCGGCAGCGTGAAGCAGGAATCGCCGTGGTGCGCGACGCGGTGGAATGAAGCCGGATTAAACAGGAATTTTATTCGTTGCGGGTCCAGATCCAGGTTCCCGTCACGGCCATGACCGCAAGCGGGATCAGCACCCAGGGCCATCCGGCGGCAAGGCCGGTGACAAGAACACTCACCGCCATGGCAAGGAGTGCGGCCCATTTGGCGCGGCGGGGTATCGCGCGCCGCTGGCGCCAATCGCGCAGCATCGAGCCATAGCGCGGATGGGCGAGCAGGCGCGCCTCCCACACAGGGTTGCCGCGCGCAAAGCAGAACAGCGCCAGCAGCAGGAACGGCACCGTGGGCAGCAGCGGCAGCACGGCGCCGACTGCGCCGATGCCCACGAAGGTCAGGCCAGCCGCCGTCCAGATATGACGGCGCACCCGGCTACCCCGCGATCCGTGCGGCGTGTTCGCGCACCAGCGCGATCATGTTGGGGACGCCTTGCGTGCGGTTTGACGAAAGCTGGTTCTTGAGATCGAACGGGGCGAGGAGCGCGGCGATATCGGTTTCTGCCACCACTTTGGCCGGCTGATCCTGCACGGCGGTCAGCACGAGCGCGACGATGCCCTTGGTAATCGCGGCGTTGCTGTCTGCAAGGAAATGCAGCGAATCGCCTTCCTGCGCCACCGGATAGACCCAGACGCTGGCCGAGCAGCCGCGCACGAGGGTGGCGTCGGTCTTCAGCGCCTCGGGCATCGCCTCAAGCTTGCGGCCAAGATCGATCAGCAGGCGGTAGCGTTCGTCTGCGTCGAGGAATTCGTACTCTTCAAGAATGTCGGCGAGGTGGCTCATGGGCAGCGGACATAGCGGATCGGATGGCGGGGGCAAGCCGGTAGAATGGTGCGCAAAGTGCACTTCCGGCCCGCCCTGCGTCTTTTCGCCCTAGCCGTCGGGCCTGGCGTTCCTGCGGCGCGGGCCGGTGGTGGACTGGCGCGCTTCATACATGCCCTCAAGCGCGGCATCGGCG
>JBIPOH010000268.1:0-4649 GCA_044379435.1 Novosphingobium sp. | reverse complement strand
CTGGACGGGCTGACCGCGCGCAACAACCAGTTCCTTGAAAGCACCAGCCTGGCGCTGTTCGGGCAGGTGAGCTGGAAGGTTTCGGATGCGTTCACGATCCAGCCCGGCGCACGGATCAATTACGACAGGAAGAAGGGCTTCTATCGGCGCCGCGTCTTCACCGGAGCCGGGGCCGAACTGCTGGGCACCGAGATGGACGCGCGCAGCCGGGCGCAGCTTGGCGTGTTCCAGCCGCAGGTCAGCGCGCCCGAGGATACCGATTGGAACCTGACCTACGACCTGACGTTGAGCTATGAACTGGCACCCGATGTGCTGGTCTATGGCACCTATGCAAAGAGCTTCAAGACTATCGGGATCAACCAGAACGGCCTGCCGACCGATGTCAATGGACAGCCGATTGCGGCGGCGGGCACGATTCGGCCCGAAAAGGTCGACCACTTCGAAGTGGGGCTCAAGTCACAGTTCTGGAACCGCCGCGCGACGCTCAACCTCGCTGCTTTCCGCACGGACATTCGCGATTATCAGGCCACGGTGAACAACGGCCAGTTCGGCGTGCTGCGCGGGTTTCTTGCCAATGCGGGGATGGTCCGGTCGCAGGGGATCGAGGCGGATTTCTCCATCCGCCCGAGCCCGCGCTTCACCGCCTATGCCAGCGGCGCATACAACGACGCGAAGTACGTGCGCTTTACCGATGCGCCTTGCCCCCCGGAACTGGCGGGCGGCACCATAGCAGTCCCCGGCCAGACCCCTTCGGCCCCCGGCACGCCCGGCGGGATCAGCCCGGCCAATTGCGACATTTCCGGCCAGCGCTTGCCGGGCGTGTCGAAGTGGGCGTCTTCCTTCGGCGCGGAGGGCAATTTGCCGGCCACCCTGTTTGCCAAGGCGGGGGAGGTCTATCTCGGTTATGACGGTACGTACCGGTCGGGATTCTCCTCAAACCCCTCGCCCTCGGCCTATACCCATGTGGACGGCTATCACCTGTCCAATTTTCGCCTCGGTTTCCGTTCGGACGATGGGCTGAACCTGTTTGCCTGGGTCCGCAATGCCTTTGACGAGAACTATCTCGAGCAGCTCTTCGTTGGCCCGGGCAACACCGGGCTGATCGCTGGTCTGCCCGGCGACCCGCGTACCTGGGGCGCAACCGCCTCGATCACCTTCTAGACCCTGCAAACCCGCAGAGAGGACCGCCTCATGCCTGATATCACCTCGCTCCTGACCGACATTGCGCCGTTCATCGCCATCGGCATGGCCGCGCAAATGATCGATGGTGCGCTTGGCATGGCCTTCGGGGTCATCACGCAGACCCTGCTGGTCAGCACGCTGGGCGTGCCACCTGCCACGGCATCGGCCAGCGTGCATCTCGTCGAGCTGTTCACCACCGGGGCATCGGGGGCGAGCCATATCTGGCATCGCAATGTCGATTGGGGGCTGTTCTGGCGGCTGACCCCCTTCGGCGTGCTGGGCGGCGTGAGCGGCGCGTATGTCCTGTCCAGCATCGATGCTTCGGCGGCGCGGCCCTTCGTCATGCTCTACCTCAGCGGCATCGGGTTCTACCTGCTGTGGCGCGCGATCCGCATGTCCAAGCCGCGCTTCAAGGATCCGCGCTACACCCGTCCGCTGGCGGCGGCGGGAGGTTTCCTTGATGCCGCAGGCGGCGGCGGGTGGGGGCCGGTGGTGACATCCAACCTGCTGATTCAGGGCGGCGATCCGCGCAAGATCATCGGCACGGTCAATTCGGCGGAGTTCCTGCTCACCTTGTCCATCTCGATCGCCTTTATCGCCACGCTGGGCTTTGCCGCCTTTACGGTCATTACCGTGGGCCTCATCATCGGCGGGGTCATCGCCGCGCCTTTCGGAGCGATGCTGGCGAGCCGGATCCAGCCCAGAACGCTGCTGCTGGCCGTGGCGGTGGTGCTGATCCTGACCAGCAGCTACAGCATCTACAAGGCATGGCCGATCATCTGACAGGCTGGCGCAGGCAGGCCTCCCGCCAATGCGCCGCCCCGCGGCCTGAATGCGCTGCAATGCAAAAAAACAAAGTGTGATGTTGTATCATTCCCTCAAATGCGTATATGCGGCTTGCGTCTGGCCCAACAGGGTATCGCCACAACGGAGGCGGTAGCGGGCCGGGCCAGCTCAACATGAGGGATTGATGATGAAGTTCTCAAGCGTGCTTGCAAGCGGGACGGCCTGGGCTGCGCTGGCTATGGCTGCACCGGCATGTGCCGCCGAAGATGGCGGCGGCGAGCAGGATGCTTCGCACCGCCAGCCTTCCACCGAGATCATCGTGACGGCGCCTTATGATCGCGACCGTGAGACCGCCGTGCAGGCCGTGACGGTGCTGCAGGGCGATGCGCTGCAATTGCAGCAGCGTTCGACCATTGGTGAAACGCTGGCGCGCCAGCCGGGCGTTTCCGCGAGCTTCTTTGGCCCGAATGCCTCGCGCCCGATCCTGCGCGGCCTCGATGCCGAACGGGTGCGCGTGCTGACGGATGGCATTGGCAGCTTCGACGTGTCGAACACCTCGGTCGATCATGCTGTGGCGATCAATCCGCTGCTGGCAGACCGCATCGAGATCGTGCGCGGACCGGCGGCGCTGCTGTATGGTTCGGGTGCGATTGGCGGCGTGGTCAACATGCGCGATCTGCGCATTCCGCGCGATGTTCCCGAAGACGGGCCGCATGTCGATGCCGTCTCGGGCTATGCTTCGGCCGCGCGGGAACGCAATGTCGGTGCCTCGATCAACACGCCGCTGGGCGGCGGCTTCGTGGCGCATGCCGATGGCAGCTTCTTCCGTTCGTCGGATTATCGCAGCGGCGGGTTCGTGTTCAGCCGCCCCTTGCGCGAAGAGGCTGCGGAAGAAGGCGGCGAAGTAGCCGAAGATGCCGCCGCGCGGGGCCGCGTGGCCAATACTGCGGCGCGCACTTGGGATGTGGCCGGCGGCCTTGGCTGGATCGGCGCGGATGGCGCCAGCTTCGGCTTTGCGGTCAGCCACCTGCAAAACCGCTATGGCATCCCCAATGGGCTCGATGTGGGTCATCACGACGAGCATGAGGAAGAACACGGCGAGGATCACGCCGAAGTGCTGGCGGCCGCAGCAGAGGACGATCACGGCGACGAGCACGGGCACGAGGAAGGCCACGGCCACGAGGACATCACGCTCTCCATGCGGCAGACCCGCGTGGACATGCGCGGCAGCGTGCCGCTGAGCGGGGCGTTTCAGGAGCTGAAACTGCGCGGCGGCTGGGCCAATTACCGCCACGACGAGCTGGAATCCGACGGCGCCATCGGCACGAGCTTCTTCAACAAGAGCTGGGAAGCCCGCGCCGAACTGGTGCAGGCGCAGCGCGGCGGCTGGCAGGGCGCGACGGGCGTGCAGATGTTCAGCCGCAATTTCCGCGCCGTGGGCGAAGAGGCTTATATTCCCGCCAACGAGACGCGGCAGTTTGGCGTGTTCACGCTGCAGGAGCTGGATCTGGGCTATGCCCGGCTTGAAGCATCGGGCCGGTTCGAACACAGCACGGTGCGTTCGGATGCCATCGGCGCCCGCCGCACGTTCAATGCGGTGTCCTTCTCCGCCGGCGCTTCGGTGCCGCTGGGCGAAGGCTGGCGGTTTGCGCTCAGCCTTGCCCGAGTGGAGCGCGCGCCTTCGGCTGAGGAACTGTTCGCCAATGGCGCGCACGCGGCCACGCGCGCCTATGAAATCGGCAATCCGAATTTCCGCAAAGAGCGCCAGCTGGGGCTGGAAGGCGTGCTGCGCGGGCGCGGAAACGGCTGGCGGGTGGAAGCATCGGCGTTCGTGAACCGGTTCGACAATTTCATCGCGCTCGATCCGACCGGGGCGGAGATCGATGAACTGCCGGTGTTCCGCTATCTTCAGGCCGATGCCCGCTTCTATGGCTTCGAGATTTTGGGCGCGGTCACGCTGGCTGAGTTTGGCCAGACCAGGATCGAGGCGACCGGTATGGCGGATTATACTCGCGCCACGCTGCTGGGCGGTGGCGGCGCGGTGCCGCGCATTCCGCCGCTGCGCCTTCTGGGCGGGATCGAGGCATCGGGCGGCGCGGTTGGCGGACGCGTGGAAGTGGAACACGCCGCCGCCCAGCGCCGGGTGGCCGCGCTGGAAACCACCACGCCGGGCTGGACCATGGTCAACGCCAGCGTTTCGTGGAAGCCGTTTGGCGTGGACGCGCCGACCACGCTGCTGCTGCAGGCCAACAACATCTTCGATGTGGAAGCGCGGCGGCACACCAGCTTCCTCAAGGATGTGGCTCCGCTTCTGGGACGGGATATCCGCATCAGCGCGCGGATCGCATTCTGAAGGCTGCGGCGGGGCGGGGGAGAACCGCCTGCCCCGCCCGCGCCGGAGATCAGGCCTTCGCGCCCTTGATCAGGTGCACTGCCCCGGCGATCACCGCGCCAAGCGCGAGGCCGATCACGCCGCAGATGGCCACGTCTGCCAGCCAGGCCGCGAAGCCGTGGTGCAGGCCCACCCATTCGGCGGGGTGTGCGCCAAGGCTGTGGACGATGATCTGCCCGCCGACCCACAGCATGGCCGCCGTGCCGATCAGGGCCAGCGCGGAGAGCACTTTGGGCATGGCCTGCACCAGCGTGCGCCCGGCAGCCTGCGCGGCGCCCGATTTGCGCCG
>JBIPOH010000037.1:0-15709 GCA_044379435.1 Novosphingobium sp. | reverse complement strand
CCGACCGGGTGCTGCATCCAGCCATTGGCAATGAGAATCCACAGCGCGGAAAAGTTGGAGCCCACCGCCACCATCACGGTGGTCAGCAGGTGCTGGCGCGCGCTCAGCTTGTCCCAGCCGAAAAACATCAGCCCCACGAACGTCGCTTCAAGGAAGAAGGCCATCAGCCCTTCGATTGCCAGCGGCGCGCCGAAAATGTCGCCCACATAGTGCGAGTAGTACGACCAGTTGGTGCCGAACTCGAACTCCATGGTCAGGCCGGTGGCCACCCCCAGCACGAAGTTGATGCCGAACAGCTTGCCCCAGAAACGGGTGATATCCCGCCAGATCGGGCGGTCGGTCATCACATAGACACTTTCCATGATGACCAGAATGAACGACAAGCCAAGCGTGAGCGGCACGAAGAGGAAATGGTACAGCGCGGTCAACGCGAACTGCAGCCGGGAAAGTTCCACCACTGCCATATCCATAGCTTGCGTCCTTTCGCGGCCCATCCTTGCCGAGTCTTGCGCTTTGACCAAACGCCAAATACACGATTTCATATAATGAAGAAATCCAAACTTGCAGGGCGCTTCTGGATTTCCGATATCGGCGGTGCCGCAGTGTTCGCGTGGGGCATGGCCACGGCGCTCGATGCTCTGTTCATGCGCGCGGTCGTCCCCGCTGGCGCTGGCGCACCAGCCATCACCAATGGCGCGGCGCTGATGGTGCTTGGCGGCCTGCTACGCCTCGCCAGCCAATACGGCGCGCAAGTGCTCGGATTTGATGAAGGCTGCGCGCTGGCGCGGGACCAGCGCGCCGCGCTCTATCCCCGCCTGCTGGGAATTGCCGGCCCCGCCGCGCCTGCGCTGGGCGCAATCGCCACGTTCGGGATCGATCATGTGGCCGCCGAGCAGGCGCGCGCCGCCCGGTTTGCCCCCGTGCGCCAGGCCGCGACGCTCGCGCCGATCCTTGTCGTGCTGGTGGTCGCGCTGCAAAGCCGCGTCGCAGCGCTGATCCTGCTGGCCACGCTGATCCCGTTCATCATCGGCATGATCCTCGCGGGCGGCGCGGCGCGCCATGCGGCAGACCGCCAGATGGCCGCCATCACCGCGCTCTCGGCGCTTTATGTCGACCGGCTGCGGCACTTGCCGATCATCCGCCACTTCGCCGCCGAAGACCGGATCGCCCGCGCCGCTGGCAGCGCCGCCCAGGATGTGGCGACGCGCACCATCGCGGTGCTGCGCGCGGCGTTCCTCTCCAGCGCGATCCTCGAATTCTTCGCCGCGCTCAGCGTCGCGCTCGTCGCGGTCTATTGCGGGTTCAGCCTGCTGGGCATTCTGCCCTTCCCCGCGCCCGAACAACTCGATTTCCGCGCGGCATTCTTCGTGCTGGTGATGGCCCCAGAGTTCTACTTGCCCATGCGCCGTCTCGCCGCCGCCTACCACGAAAAGCAGCTTGGCGAAGCGGCAGAAAAGGCGCTGGCCGAACTGCCTGAAGGCCCTGCCCTTCCCGCCCTCGCCCCCACCGGCAGCGGCATCATCCTTAAAGGGGCGGTGGTGGAATGGCCCGGCCACCGCATCGGTCCGATCGATCTCGAACTCGGCGCGCAGGGTCTCGTTTGCATCACTGGCCCGACCGGCAGCGGCAAGACCAGCCTGCTTGCGGCCATCGCCGGACAAGTTGCCCCAAGCGCAGGCGTGATCGAAACTCTGCCCGCCGCCGCCATCGCCTGGGCCGGGCAAGTGCCGCTGCTGCTGCCGACCACGCTGGAGGACAACTTGCGCCTTGGCCGCCCCGATGCCGATGCCGCTGCGATCGCTGAAGCCGTTCGGGCCTTAGGGCTCGATGCGCTGCTGGCCAGCCGCGCCGAAGGGCTTGCCACCCGGATCGACCACCACGGCGCATGGCTTTCGGGCGGGGAGCGGCGGCGGCTAGGCCTTGCGCGGGCGCTCATCGCCAACCGCGCGCTGCTGCTGGCGGACGAGCCGACCGCAGAACTCGATGCGGCCAGTGCCGGACAGATCATCGCAGTGCTGCAGGCCGAAGCCCGCCGCCGCGCGGTGATCGTCGCGACCCATGATGAACGCCTCGCCGCCATCGCCGACAGGGTGATCGCGCTGTGATCGGCGCCAAGATGCCTGGACACTTCCCCGTGCCGCTGCCCCGGCCCGTACGCAGCCGGATTACGCTGGCGTTCCTTGCCGCGCTGGCCGCAGGCGTGGGCGGGCTCGTGCTGCTCGCGCTCTCCGGCTGGTTCCTCACCGCCGCTGCACTGGCCGGAGCCGGCGGGGTCGGCGCCATCGCCGCGTTCAACTACCTGATCCCCAGCGCCGCGATCCGGGGCCTTGCCGTGGTGCGCACTGCGGCCCGCTATGGCGAACGGCTGTGGAGCCACGAGGCGGCGCTGCGCGCGCTGGCGGGCCTGCGCAGTGCCCTGTTCGCGCGCCTCGCCCACGCCGATGGCCGCACCGCGCCCGATCTTTCGAGCGGCGATGCCAGCGCGCGGCTGATCGGCGATATCGCCGCGCTCGAAGATCTCGTGGTGCGCCGCCCGGGCATTCCGGCGGCCATCGGCACCATGCTCGTGGGCCTTGGCGCAGTCGCGCTGGCCGGGTGGCAGGCTGCGCTGCTGCTCGCCGCGCTCCTCGCGCTGCTGCTCACCGGGCTTGCCCTGCTCCCGCCGCGCCTCAGCGCCGCGCCTGCCGCCGCAGCGGCAGCGGCAATGGCCGAACTGCGCCGCATGCTGGTCGACTATGCTGCCGCGCGCGGCGAAATCATCACCTATGGCCTCGCCCCGCGCATCACCGCGCTGCTGCAGGCCGAGGCAGAGCGGCTCGACGCGGCGCAGCGCCAGCTCGCACGGATCGAGGCGGCGAGCGGCAGCGTGCTCGTCATGGGCGCAGCGCTGGCGGCAGCCGCCACCCTGCTCGCCAGCACCGCCGCCGCACCGCTGACCGCACTGGCCGTGCTGGCTGCCACCGCCACCATCGAAGCCGTGGCCGTGATCGCTCGCTCCACCACGCGCGAAGCGGCAGTGGCGGAAGGAACCGACCGGCTGCGGGTGCTGTTGGCGCTCTCACCGCCAGAAGCTGCGCCTGCCGAGCAGGCCGCGCCGCTCGCCATCGGGCTTGGCGCCGCGCATTTTCCGCCCGGCAGCCGCATCGCACTCATCGGATCATCAGGTTCCGGCAAGACCCGCGTGATCGAAGCGCTGGCAGGGATGCGCGCACCGGCCCACGCCCTCACCTTTGGCGCCGCGCCGCTGGCCGGGCTCAGCGCCGCGCAGATCCGCGCGCAGATCGCCCTCGCCCCGCAGGAGCCGATGCTCATCGCGGGCAGCGTGGCCGACAACTTGCGCCTTGCCCGCCCCGGCATCGATGCAGCCGCGATGGAAGCGGCGCTGCGGGCGGCGCAGTTGTGGGAGCGGATCGTGCGCATGCCAGAGGGGCTGGATACCGTGCTGGGCGAGGATGGCGGCATCCTCTCGGGCGGCGAGCGCAAGCGCCTGTCGATCGCGCGCGCCTTGCTGGCGGAGCGGCCATGGCTGCTGCTCGACGAGCCGAGCGAAGGCCTCGACAGCGCGACCGAGGCCGCATTGGTGGCCGCGCTGGAGGCATGGATCACCGCGCGCGGCACCGGGCTTGTCATTGCCTCGCACCGGCCGGCCCCGCTCGCGCTGGCCGCGGTGCAGGTTCCCATCGAAGCCATCGGTCCTGCGGCAGGCTGAAGGCCTGCGCGGCCCAATCACTGCCTAAGGACGCTCCTTCACGATCCGCGCCAGCGCCGCGTCCATGGCTTCGGCTTGCCGCGCGGATGGCCAGGCCTCCGGATCAAAGACCGCTTGCGTCGCAATCCCGACCAGCGCGGCCAGCAGCGCGCCTGCGGCTGCAGGCCGGGCCTCTGCCGCCAGATGGCTGCAGGCCGGATCACCGGCCAGGCAGTCCGTGATCCGGCTGACGAAGGCGCGCACTCGCAGGCGCTGTTCGGCGGCAAACTCCGGATCGCCGATGGCAAGCCCCCAGAACGCGAACCACACCCGCCAGTCCCGCGCGGCCCCGGGATCGGTGGGCAGCAGGGCGCGCAGCAGCGCGGCAATGTCGCCGCCCCCGGCAGGCTGGGAGACATCGGTGCGCGCCTGTGAACGCAGCGCCGCGTGGCGATAGGTCAGCAGCATCAGCGCGCGCTTGTCGGCAAAGTAGTGCGTGACCGACTTGGTGCTGAACCCCGCCGCCGCCGCCACTGCGCGCAGCGTGGCCGCGTCCGCACCGCCCGCCGCAACGAGATCGGCGGCCACTTCGGCCAGCGCAATGCGCCGCGCCGCGTGGTCTATCGCGGCAGGCATGAAGCGGAAAGGAGCGCAGGCAGATCAGCGTCCCCAGCCGCGATCAGGTGATCCAGCCAGCCGTGGAAATGCTGGAGGCCCCCTTCATTGCGGCCAAAGCACACGTCATCGACCAGTCCTGTGCCGAACGCCTGCTGCTGGAAGGTGGACGTCGGCAGGTCCTCATCTCCGACCACATGCGCAAGGAAGTTGGCCAGATCGTCCATCATCCCCAGCGTCACCTCGTCCGGCGCCGTTTCGGCAAGGAACGTCTGCGTGGTCGTCGATGTGCCGACTTCCGCACCCGGCACAACCACCGACAGCAGCACGGCGCGCTGGCCGTTCGGATAGAACGTGTTGATCGAAACGCCCGGAAACAGGATCCATTCACCCATCAGCAGCGGATCGATGGGCTCGTCCGCCCCCGGCACGCGGCCCAGCGCATAGAGATCATCGCGTGATGCTGTGCCCGGGCGGGCTTGCGGCGCGATCACCCGCTGGTGCGGCCCTTGCGCAAAGTAGAACGCGCGGTTGCTGCGGTCCGGACCGAAGGTTTTGCGGTGCAGAACGGGCACGTGATAGAATTCAAGGTGCGCATCGAACGCCAGCTTCCAGTTGGGACCATGCAGCGTGCGCGTGCTCACGTGTGTCCATGTCGCAAGGCCGAAACCGGCGATCAGATCGTCGATCCCGCCCAGAAGCTCTGCCGGATCGTGCGGACTGGCAGGGTCGAGGATCGCCCAGATAAGCCCCGCCCGCTCGGCCACGGGGAAGCGCTTCATTGCCAGCGCCGCCTTGTCCACCGCGCCGAAATCAGCCGCACTGGCAATGCCGACGAGCGCGCCGTCCTGCGCAAAGGTCCATCCGTGATAGGGGCAGGTGAACCGCGCAGCCGCGCCGCAGCCGCTCGCCACCGCCGCGCCGCGATGGGTGCAGCTGTTGAGCAGCGCATGGACCGCGCCGTTGCGGTCACGCACCAGCAGGATCGGAACCCCCGCCACGTCGAGCGTCTTGTAATCGCCCGGCCCCGGAACTTCGCACGAAGCCGCAAGCACCAGCGGTACACGTTTGAAGATGCGCTGCTTTTCGAGCGCAAACCGGTCCGGGCAAGTATAGTGCGCGGCACCCACCCGCATGACATCATGCGCCAGCGGGAAGGTCTGCTCCGCCGTGTGCTGCAACAAGGCCGCAGCGTGCTCTTCCAGCACCCGGCGCGCGCCGGGCACCAGCCCAGCATCCGCCTGGCGTGTGGTCACCATGGTCATCGCCAAACTCTCCCGAAGCACGACAGCGCTGACATAAACCCGCCGATCTTTATATGCAACAGGTGTTGCAAATCGTTCCGGCACCGCCAACCTAGCCTTATGGCCAGCCGCCGCGCCGCCGCGGATCGGATAGGCACACGCACCGTTTCCGCACCCCTGCTTCCCCTGAAAGGAACCTGACCGCCGTGAGCGAAAGCTGGCACCCCCTGATCGCCGAAGCCGACTTGCCCACCGAGGGCAAGCTCGCCGCGCGGATTGCCGGCTGGCACGTGCTCGCCCTGCGCGATGAAGGCGGCACCTGGCGCGCGCTCAACGACCGCTGCACGCATCAGGCAGCGCTCCTTTCGGGGGGGCGCGTGCGGCGCGGGGCGATCATGTGCCCGCTCCACGGCGCGCGCTTCGATGTGGCCAGCGGCAAGTGCCTGGGCGGCGCATATCCGGACTTGCGCGCGTTTGCGCTGCGCGTGGCAGGCGGCAGAATCGAAGTCTGCCTGCCAGACACTCCGCCCGGCCCGTCCGAACTTCCCATTTCCGCAAACTGAGGACCTTTGACACCATGAACCGGAACGAGCGGATCGGTGCGGCAGCTGCGAAAATGCGCGGCTATGTCGAGCAGAAGCGGACCTTCCTGACCAGCGCGGTAAAACGCGTGCCGACCCGCAGCTACACCGACCCCGACCAGTGGAAGGCCGAGATGGAACTGGTGTTCCGCCGCCTGCCGCTTATGCTGGCGTTCACGGCAGAGCTGCCCCGCCCCGGCGATTACAAGGCGATGGACGTGATCGGCCTGCCCGTGCTGATCAACCGCGACAAGACAGGCACGGTGCGCGCGTTCCTCAATGTCTGCCCGCATCGCGGTGCGCCGGTGGCGGGCGAAGGCCACGGCAATTGCCCACGCTTCACCTGCAAGTACCACGGCTGGACCTTCGGGCAGGACGGCCGCCTCATCGGCGTTTCCGAAGCCAGCAAGTTCGGCGCAGTAGACAAGGCCGAGCTATCCTTGCGCGAACTTCCCGCCGCCGAGCGCGCGGGGATGATCTTCGTCTCGCTCACCCCCGGCGCGCCGATGGATATCGACCGCTTCACGCGCGGCTATCTTGAAGATTTCGAAGGCCTCGGCCTCGCGGACTGGACGTATCTGGGCAACCGGGTGATCGAAGGCGCGAACTGGAAGGTGGCCATCGACGGCTATCTCGAAGGCTATCATTTCGCCTCGCTCCACCCGCAGACGATCTATCCGCGCACCCCTTCCAATTGCGCGCATTATGAAGCCTTCGGTCCGCACATGCGCATCGGCTTTCCCCAGCACCGCATCCCCGATACGCTGAGCGCCATCCCGCGCGAGGAATGGGGCGAACAGGAAAACAACGGCTTCGATTTCGCGCGGATCCTGTTTCCCAACGTCTCGATGTTCATCGCGCCCGAAATCACGCAAGTCGCGCAGCTGTTCCCCGGGCCGACGCCGGACCGCAACCGCACCGTGCTGACCTACTTGCAGCGCGAGCCGATCCGCGACGAGGTCGACCGCGAGAAGACAGAAGCGGCGATGAACTTCTTCCGCGACGTGACTTATACCGAGGACTACCTCATCGGCATGGACGTGCAGAAGGGCCTCCAGTCCGGCGCGCACGACGAGTTCCTGTTTGGCCGCAACGAACCCGGAAACCAGTACTTTCATGAGTGGCTAGACTGGTATCTTCAGGACGATACCGAGATGCCCGAACCGGTGCTGCAAGCGGAGGACTGACGATGAGCGTATCTGGGAGCATAACCGTGCTGACCTTGCTCAAGCGCCGCGCGGACATGACCAAGGCCGATTTCATCGCCTATTACGAGACGCACCACCGCCTGATCGGCGAGAAAGTGCTTGGCCCGTGGGCCATCCGCTACGAGCGCAAGCACCTCCATCCGCTCGACGGCGCGGACATGGATTTCGATTTCGACGTGGCGATGGAAATCGAGTTTCCGGACGAGGCCGCCATGGCCGAATGCTTCGCCGCAATGGCCGATCCCGAAACCCGGCGCCTGATCACCGAGGATGAAGAGCGGTTGTTCGACCGCTCACGCATCCGCACCTTCCGCGTGGAGCAGCACACCTCAGCCATGCCGCAGAAAGGCTGACGCCCCCCTCAGTGCGCGAAGACGATCCGGTACGCGCGCCGGGTGAACTTCCATGCGCCTTCGATCTTCCGCAGCTCATCGTCGTAGCGCCCGGTAGTATGCACCCGCGCGCCGGTTTCGGGGTCGTCGTAAAGCTCGATGGTGTAGGCCACTGCCTTCGCGCTATCGCCGTCCACCTCGATCGAGCCGGGCTGCATGAAATAGAGCATCGGCTTGGTGCAGCCCGCCAGCCCATAATGCTTCATCGATTCAGCCCATGCCGCGACAATGGCCGCTTTACCATCGAACCCGCCGAGATCGGGATATTCGGGCAGTTCCCAATAGGCGTCTTCCGCCCACATCGAGCCCCACAGCTCGGCGTCCTTCGTCATCACGCCGTGAGCATGGGTATCCATCAGTTCGCGGATCGCGAGGCGGTCTTCGGCGGGGCCGGTAAAGGGCATGGGCGTCTCCTCCATCCGGTCTGGCACCGGGGCTGGCGCATCATGTCCGGAGGAGCCTTGCGCAGACTACTGGCACAAAGGCGGGTATTTCAGGCAGTATCGCCGGTTTTTTCGACACCAACCTTGTGCGCGTAAATCAAGCGCAGGACTTCGTCGGTAAGCTGATGCAGCCGCTGCGTGCGGCCCTCGCCATAGACCGGATGCTGCAGCAGCATTCCCATGTGCAGCACGCTGACGAGATCGCTGGCCAGCTTCATCTGCTCCCACTGGTCGCGCCACTGCGGAAAGGATTCGATCATCTCTGCAATCCACACCGCGTCATAGCGGCGCGCCGCCGGGCCGAAGAAACCGTCCAGTTCGGGATCGGTACGCGCGGCCACCGCAAGTTCAAGATAGGCGGCATATTCGCGCGTGTGCACGCTGCGCCAGTGCGCGGCACTGGCAATCTCGAGCATCTCCGCCTCGGAACTGCGCGCAAGGCTTGAGAGATAATCGTCGAGAAACAAGCGCATGCGTTCATAAAACACGTGCTCAACCACGGCCGCGACCAGTTCCATCCGGGTCGGAAAATGATGGTGCATCGAACCGCGCGAGGCTCCGGTACGCTCTGCCACGGCCTGCGTGGTGAGGCGCGAATAACCCCCTTCGACCAGGCAATCGATCGCCGCCTCCACCAGCCGCAGCCGGGTGCGCGCACTTTTCTGCTGCTGCCAGCGCGCCGGTTCCTCACCCAGCCCCGCAGGCAGCATGGCATGGAGCATGCGCGTCTTCATCGTCGATCCGGTCACTGGCACCCCTTCGCCCCATTCCTTGCGCTGTCATGGCACATTTCGCGGGAAACATTGACCCCGTATCGCAGGTTTTCCCCCTGACCAAAGTTTCAGGTTCGGCGCGCCCCCTAATTCGGCATAAAACAGGCAACAGTGCCGGTTAATGACGAATCGCCCCGAAGCGAGGTCACACCGCCTGCCACAAGCTAGGCCGGCCACACCGGCGAGAGGGGAGTAGGACACATGAAGACGAACACCACACCGCGCTGGCTCGCGGGCCTTTCGCTGCTGGCACTGAGCACAGCCCCCGCCCTGGCGCAGGAAGCCGCGCCCGCTGGCGAGGCCGATACCGGCATTCAGGAAATCGTCGTCACGGCGCAGAAGAAGGCGGAAAACATCCAGTCGGTGCCGATCTCCATCGCCGCCGTGGGCGCGGAAACGCTCAAAGCCTACAACGTGACGACGCTGCAGGCGCTGCAAGGCACCGTGCCCAACGTCCAGATCGACAACTTCGCCAATACCCCCAACAACGCCGTGTTCACGATCCGCGGCATTGGCGTCATTGAGCCCGATCCCTATGCCGGCAACACCGTGTCGATCGTGGTCGACGGCGTGCCGCAGTTCTTCTCGATGGGCGCGCTGCTCGATACCTATGACACCGGTCGCGTGGAAATCCTGCGCGGGCCGCAGGGCACGCTGTTTGGCGCAAACACCACTGGCGGCGTCGTCAACGTTGTGACCAACCAGCCCACCGGCGAATTCGGCGGCGAAGTGCGCGCGACCTATGGCAACTGGAACCGCGTCGACATCAACGGCTCGATCGAGGCGCCGATCATCAGGGACAAGCTCAGCCTCAAGGTTTCGGGCATCCACACCCAGCGCAAGGGCTGGGTCACGAACGTGTGGAACGGCGAGGACATGGGCCGCAAGAACGTCGACGCGGTGCGCGGACAGTTGCTGTTCACCCCCAGTGCCGATCTCAAGATCACGCTGCAGGGCGAGTATGTCGGCGCGCGCAACGGTGCCCCCATCGTCGTCAACGGCGGCCTGCCGGGCGAGGCGAACTACGTGCCGGAAGGCAGCTTCTGGAACGGCGCGCTCCTGCCGCAATATGCCAGCCCCTGCGCCGTCCCGAACGCGCCGTGCAAGGCGCCGGACGAGTACTTCTCGGGCAACAATCAGGTGCCCGACAAGTCGAACATGACGACGCGCTTCGGCATCGCCACGATCCAGTACAACAACACCCCGCTGGGCGATCTCACCGCGATCACTGGCTACAAGAACTTCACCTTGTTCGAATACACCGATCAGGACGGCACCGCGAAGACCAACAACGCCACCCGCCGCCGCACGCGCGGCTGGCAGTTCAGCCAGGAAGTGCGCAGCGCCTTCAACGTCGGCGAAAGCTTCAACGCGGTGGCGGGGCTGTTCTTCCTCAAGACCAACTACCACCACTACCAGATGTACCACCTCGATTTCGCGCTGCCCGGCCTCATTCAATACAACGTGCAGGATCAGGGCACCAAGTCGTTCTCGGCCTTCGTACAGACCTACACGAAGCTGGCTGACGGGCTGAAGCTCTCCGCTGGCGTGCGCTTCACGCATGACAGCATCGATGCGCGCTCCACGCTCGATACCGGGCTGGGCAGCAAGCCGCTCACCTCGAAGAACTGGGACAAGTTCGACGTCATGTTCCCCGGCAGCCTCGATGTTGGCGGCAAAAAAAGCTGGAACAACGTCGGCTGGAAGCTGGGCCTCGATTACGAACTTGGCCGCAACCAGCTCGTCTATGCCAACTATGCGCGCGGCTTCAAGTCGGGCGGCTTCACCGGCCGCATCGGCGTCGCGGCGGACGGCGATACGCCCTACAATCCGGAAAAGGTCGATACCTTCGAGGTGGGCCTCAAGGCCGATTTCCTCGATCGGCACTTGCGCCTGAACCTGGCGGCCTTCACCACCAACTACCGCGATATGCAGGTGGCGCAGATCTATTTCGATCCGGCCACCAATGTGCAGGGCAACCGCATCCTCAATGCCGCCGCCTCGCGCATCAGGGGCTTTGAGGCTGAGGTGCAGGCCGTCCCGGTCGAAGGCCTGACGCTGCGCGGCTCGCTTGCCTACCTCGATGCCAAGTACAAGGAATTCCTCTACTTCGATCCGGTCAGCGCCAGCTTCACGCAGCTTGCCGGGCGCGATCTGCAGAACGCCCCGCGCTGGTCCTCCACGCTTGGCGCCAACTACACCTACCGGCTTGCGGGCGGGCAGCGGATCGTGGCGGATGCCAGCTGGCTCTACACCGCGCAGAAGTTCTACACGGCGCTGACGAACACCCCGCGCTCCAGCGTGCAGCCGACCTACTACCTCGATGCGCTGCTCACGTTCTACGGCGCGGACGATCGCTATTCGGTTGGCCTGTGGGGCAAGAACTTGCTCGACAAGCGTTATATTTCAACCGTCTACGACTCCCCTGGCTACATGGGCATCGTCGGCTTCGCGCCGCCGCGCCAGTTTGGGGTGACCGCTGGCTACAGGTTCTGACCCCTCCTCCCTGCCCCCGGCTGGCCTGCCTCACACGCATCGGCCAGCCGGGGACTTTTTCGAGGAGCCCCGAATGCTGACACCCCATGATCTGGCCGCGCGCCACGGCATCCTCAACGCGCTGGCGCTCCACAGCCGAGGCGTTGATCGGGGCGATGCCGCCCTGCTCGGCAGCGCCTATCACCCCGGCGCCACGGTGGATTACGGCTTCTTTGCCGGCCCTGCCGAAACGCTCGTCGCCATTCTTGGCGAAGCGCAGAAAAGCGCGGCGCCCTCCACGCACCGCACCTCGAACAGCTGGATCAAGGTCCGCGGCGACGACGCCATCAGTGAATCCTATGTGATCGCCCATGTCGAGGACGCCGAGACCCAGCGCATGGTGCTCGGCCGCTATCTCGATACGCTCGCCCGGCGCGGCGGCGAATGGCGCATCACTCACCGCCAGTATGTGATCGAAGGCAATACCAACCGCGCGGGCACCGCCGCGCGCGGCGATGGCAGCCTCGATCTGGCGCATTACGTGCCCCAAGGCGGCAAGCAGGCCGCCGATCCGGGCCGCGCGCTGCTCGCCTTCCACGCCGCCGAAATCGCCGCCCGATCCAAGGGAGCAACCACCATGTCCCAGCCATCTGACACCGCACTTGCCGATCCGACTTTGGCCGATGCCTTGGCCCGCGCTGAAATCCACGACTTGTGCATGGCCTATGCCCGCGGCGTGGACCGGGCCGACCGCGCGCTACTCGCCGCGATCTTCAGCGAGGATTCCGTCGTCGTCAGCGGCGCGGTCAATGGCAGCGGCGCCGAATTTGCCTCCGCGATCTGCGATTTCGTAGAGGCGAACCTCACCATGTGCTTCCACTCGGTCGCCAACGAATGGATCGAGGTGCACGGCGACGAGGCCATCGGCGAGCACTATGCCCTCGCCCACATGGTGATGGACGGGCAGGACGTGACCACCGGCGGCCGCTACATCGACCGCTATGTGAAGCGCGGCGGAAAGTGGCTCATCCGCAGCCGCACTTTCGTGGCTGACTGGAACACCTCACACCCCTCCACGCTCGATCGCGGCGGCTTCTATGCCGCGCTGACGGGCTGGGGCTGCTTCGGCAAGGCCGATCCCGTTTACGCGCACTGGGCCTCGCTCGGCGGCGCACACACCTGAAAGGACAGATATGGGTAAGATGGACGGGCGCGTTGCGCTCATCACCGGCGGCGCGTCCGGTCTCGGCGCAGAAGACGCACGCGTGCTGGCGCGCGAAGGTGCGCAGGTGGTTATAACGGACATGAACGTGGCACTCGGCGAAGCGGTCGCTGCCGAAATCCCCGGAGCGCTGTTTCTTCAGCAGGATGTGCGGGATGAAGCCCGCTGGAGCGCAGTCGTGGCCGAGACGGTCAGCCGCTTCGGACGGCTCGATACGCTGGTCAACAACGCCGGCCTCGTGCGCTTCGCCGATATCGAGGCGATGGCCTACGAAGAGTTCCGCCTGCAAATCGATGTCATGCTCGGCGGCACGTTCCTCGGCTGCCGCGCCGCACTTCCCCTGATGAGCCGCGACGGATCGGGCTCGATCATCAACATGGCCTCGGTCGCGGGCCTCAAGGGGATCAGCGCAATTCCCGCCTATACCGCCGCCAAGGCCGGGGTGATCGGCATGACCCGCTCCATCGCGGTCCACTGTCAGGAAGCGAAGAACCGCATCCGCGTGAACGCCATCGCGCCGGGCGGCATCGTCACGCCGATGACCGCGCAGGCGCTGGCGGAACTGCCCGCCGATCATGCCGGGCTCGATCAAGCCAGCAACCACGGCATGGGCCAGCCCAGCGATATCGCCAACATGGTGCTCTACCTCGCCAGCGATGATGGCCGCCACATCACCGGCACCACGATCACCATCGACAACGGCGAAACCGCAAGCTGAACCCCTATTCATTTCACTAGGCTAAAAAGGGACTCAGTGGACGAGCAATAAAACAGGCAGTAATGCCTGTTTTATCGAAAAGAGCCATCGGGAGACTGCATCAATGCTCGAAATGATCCGCGAGCACGGCCTGCCGGAGACCTCCGGCGCCGCTGATCCGGCGCAGCGCTGCCCCGATGCCCCCAGCGTGCAGGAGATCGTGGCGGCAGACCTGATCCCGCCACCTCCGGTGCTGACTTTCGAACAGCCCGCAGACCTCGGCACCGCGCCCATCGCGGTGGACCGCTATTTCGATCCGGAAATCTTCAAGGCCGAGATCGAAAAGATCTGGAAGCGTACCTGGCAATGGGTCTGCCGCGAGGATCACATCCCCGAACCCGGCGACTTCTACACTTACGAAGTCGCCCACCTCTCCTATGTCGTCGTGCGGCAAGAAGATGGCAGCGTGAAGGGCTTCGTCAATTCGTGCCTCCACCGCGCGACCAAATTCAAGCGCGGCGAAGGCATCGGCTCGGGCAATGACCTGCGCTGCCCCTATCACGGCTGGACCTGGAGCAACGACGGCGCACTGAAGGCCGTGCCTTGCGCATGGGATTTTGCCCACATCGATCCTGCCAAGACCAGCCTGCCCGAAGTGCGCGTCGGCCACTGGGGCGGGTTCGTGTTCATCAATCCCGCGCAGGATGGCCCCAGCCTTGAGGAATTCCTCAGCCCCCTGCCCGATCATTTCAAGGACTGGGACATCGCAGGCCGCTACGTCGCGGTCCATGTTGCCAAGGAGCTGCCCTGCAACTGGAAGACAGCGCAGGAAGCCTTCCTCGAATCCTACCACGTGCTCGAAACGCACCCGCAGCTGCTCAAGGGCGTGGGCGATGCCAACGTGCAGTATGATTGCCATTCGGACCACGTGACGCGGTTCTATGCCGCCAGCGGGGTCAATTCCCCCCACCTCGCCCAGCCGCTGAGCGAGGAAGAACTGCTCGCCACGATGATCCTCGGTGACAGCGAATCCCGCGGCGAGGCGCTTACCGTCCCGCCGGGCGAGACCGCGCGCAGCGTGATGGCCCGCCACTTGCGCGGCGTGCTGGGCGCGCAATACGGCGCTGATCTCTTCGCTGTTTCCGATAGCGAGATGATCGACACCATCGAATACCATGTGTTTCCCAACATGGTGCTGTTCCCCGGCCTCTCGCTGCCGATGGCTTACCGCTTCCGCCCGATCGGCAGCGATCCCGAACGCACGCTGTTCGAAATCCTGTTCCTGCGCCCCAACCCGGCAGGTGGCCCCGCGCCCGAACCGCCCGAGCCCTACCATGTCGCCGAACGCGAGAGCTACGCCTCTGCCCCCGGTTTCGATGCGGCAATGGGCCATGTCTACGATCAGGACACCGACAACTTGCGCGCGCAGCAGCAGGGTTTCCGCGCCAGCGCGACCGGCGTCCAGCAGCTCGGCAACTATCAGGAAACGCGCATTCGCCACTTCCAGATGGTGATCGACAAGTATCTGAAGGCCCAAGAAATCACTGGGGAGTGACGGCGATGGCATTCGATCTCGAAGCGGAAGTCCGCGATCTCGCCGCCCGGCGCGATATCCACGATTGCCTGTGCCGCTACATGCGCGGGCAGGACCGGCTCGATCCCGTGCTCCACCGCAGCGCGTTCCACGATGACGCGTGGGTGGACTGCGGGCTGATGAATGGCACGGCAGACGAGTTCGTCGCCTTCGCGCAAGGCTTCCTCGGCGATATCGAGGGCAGCCAGCACATCATCGGGCAAGTCCAGCTCAGCGTGAACGGCGATGCGGCCTCAGGCGAAGTCTATTTCTTCGCCTGGCACCGGCTGCACGAGGAGGGCGTCCCCACCGACCTCCTCGTCGCAGGGCGCTACATCGACGAATACGCCTGCCGCGATGGCGACTGGCGCATCGTGCGCCGCCGCGAGCTGGTCGATTGGGCCAAGAGCACGCCCGCCGCCGACCAGTTCCTGAAAGACAACGCCCTGCCGATGGGCGCACGCCGCGGCGCCGATTTCAGCGAAACCCGCAACTGGCCGGTTTGAAGGACCCCGAACGATGCTGCCCATTTCCGTCACCCCCGGCCAGACCGGCCCTCACCTGATGCAGGCAGCCTTCATCGTCGAAGATGTCGAGAAGGCCGCCCGCGCATGGGTCGCGGCAACCGGCATCGGCCCGTTCTTCCTCGTGCCGCATATCCAGCTCAATGAAGCGCGCTATCGCGGTGCGCTGGTCGACGGCATCGATTTCACCGTCGCCATCGCGCAATCGGGCGGCGTGCAGGTGGAGCTGATCCAGCAGCACTGCGACAACCCGAGCGCCTATCGCGACACCGTG
>JBIPOH010000266.1:0-4696 GCA_044379435.1 Novosphingobium sp. | reverse complement strand
GCCTTGTCGATGGCCTCGGCGTCCGCGCCGATCATGATGCAGCCGTACTTCTCCAGCGTGCCATCGTTCGCAAGCGCCAGCGCCGTGTTCAGCGCGGTCTGCCCGCCCATTGTCGGCAGCACCGCATCGGGGCGCTCCTTGGCGATGATCTTGGCCACGATCTCGGGCGTGATCGGCTCGACATACGTCGCGTCCGCCATGTCCGGATCGGTCATGATCGTGGCCGGGTTCGAATTGACGAGGACCACGCGGTAGCCCTCTTCCTTCAGGGCCTTGACCGCCTGCGTGCCCGAATAATCGAACTCGCAAGCCTGGCCGATGACGATCGGCCCAGCGCCGATGATCAGGATCGAGGAGATGTCAGTGCGTTTGGGCATGATGGATCAAGCTGCCATTATAATCCCCCGTCAGGGGGAGAGTGTTTCAATCTTGATGAGGAGTGGGCGCAAGCCTCACCCCAGCATCCCCACGAACTTCTCGAACAGATAAAAACTATCCTGCGGCCCCGGCGATGCCTCAGGGTGATACTGCACCCCGAACGCCTTCTTGCCGACAATCGAAATCCCGCAGTTCGAACCATCGAACAGTGAGACATGCGTCTCCTCCACGCCCTCGGGCAGGGATGAATTATCGACCGCAAAGCCATGGTTCATCGAGGTAATCTCGACCACGCTATCGGCATGGCGCTTTACCGGGTGGTTTGCGCCGCGGTGGCCCTGGTGCATCTTGATCGTCGTCGCGCCCGCCGCCAGCGCCAGCATCTGGTGGCCAAGGCAGATGCCGAACACCGGAACATCGCGCTCCAGCAGGCCCCGGATCACCGGCACGGCATAAGTTCCCGTCGCCGCCGGATCGCCCGGCCCGTTGGAAAGGAACACGCCCGCCGGGTTCAGCGCCAGCACCGTCTCCAGCGCAGTCTCCGCCGGCACCACCGTGACATCCGCGCCGGCCTGCACAAGATTGCGGAAAATGTTGTCCTTAGCGCCGTAGTCCACGGCCACGACATGCGGGCGCCCCGTGCCGGTGGGGAGCGTATAGCCCTCGCCCAGCTTCCAGATCGACCCCTGCCAGTCGGCCTGTTCATCACGGCTGACGACGCGCGCCAGATCCATGCCTTCCAGCCCCGGCCAGCCCTTCGCCTCGGCAATCAGCGCCGGAATATCGAAATGGCCATCCGGATCATGCGCGATCACTGCGTTGGGCGCGCCCAGCAGCCGGATGCGCCGCGTCAGCGCACGGGTGTCGATGCCGGAAAGGCCGATCTTGCCCCGCGCCGCGAGCCAGGCCTGCAGGGGCTCCACGCTGCGGAAGCTGGCCGGGTCAGTCACATCCTCGCGCACCACAAGGCCGATGGCTCCCGGCACGTCATGGCTTTCCATGTCTTCCGGATTGGTGCCGACATTGCCGATATGCGGGAAAGTGAAGGTCACCACCTGCCCCGCATAGGAAGGGTCGGTCAGCACTTCCTGATAGCCGGTCATTGCGGTGTTGAAGCACACTTCGCCCACCGCCTTGCCCGCCGCACCGAAGCCGCGGCCCCAGGCCACCGAACCATCGGCGAGCACAAGAACGCCCGTAGCTCCGTGTGGCTGTGGCGCGTGCGTGTAGGCGGGGTCGGCCATTGTAGGGGGCGCTCCGTGGGCATGGTTCTGGCGATGTCGCTAAGGTTCGGCAGCTAGGCCCCTCGCCCCCTTCCGTCAACCTAGCGAAGGCAGAAAGTTTCGCCTACATGACAGCCTTTCGCGCCGTGTGCGCGCTCCATCCACAGGAATACGAACCCCATGATCCGCGATACGATCAAGGCCGCCCAGATCACGGCCATGAAGTCAGGCGACAAGCCCCGCCTTGCTGCCGTCCGCCTCATCCTGGCCAAGCTGAAAGACAAGGATATCGAACTGCGGACCGCAAGCACGTTGCCCGATGACGACGTGCTGGTGGTCGATGTTCTCCAGAAGATGGCCAAGCAGCGCCGCGAATCGATCACGCTCTATGTCGAAGGCGGCCGCAACGAACTCGCCGAGATCGAACAGGCCGAACTCGCCGTGATCGAGGAATTCCTCCCCGCCCAGATGAGCGAGGACGAAGTGAAGGCCGCCATCGAGGCGATCAAGGCCGAACTTGGCGCAAACTCGATGAAGGACATGGGCAAAGTCGTCGCCGCGCTCAAGGCCCGCCACGGCAGCCAGCTTGATATGAGCAAGGCGAGCGGGCTGGTGAAGGCAGCACTCGGCTGAACACCATGGGGTGGTGGCAGCGCTATCTGGACTGGCGCCACCGCAACGTTCAGGCGCTCGAGCTGACAGCCGAAGGGTTTCGTCTTCGCGCGTGGAAAAGCAGCGTTGAAGTGCCGTGGCGGTCTGTTTCGCGCGTGACGGCCTTCAAGCGCGATCTTATGACCACAGATCTTGTGTGCATGATGCTTGAACTCGATGATCGCCTGGTCGAAATCCACGAAGGGATGATCGGTTATGCGGCACTGGAAAAGGCCATGGCGAAAGCGTTGAACATCGGTGAGACGTGGAAGCTGGATGTGCTGTTCCCGGCCTTCGCGGCCAACCCCGCGCTGATCTACGAGCGCCCCGCGCCATGAGCCTCAACGTATGTCGCTAACCCCTCAATGGCTCGATGAACTCAGGACGCGCGTTTCGCTCTCCGCGCTGATCGGGCGCAGCGTGCGCGTTCAAAAGGCGGGGCGGGAATTCAAGGCCTGCTGTCCGTTCCACAACGAAAAGACGCCCAGCTTCACGATCAACGACGAGAAGGGCTTCTACCATTGCTTCGGCTGCGGCGCGCATGGCGATGCCATTCGCTGGATGACCGATCATCAGGGCCTGCCGTTCCTTGATGCGGTAAAGGAACTCGCCGCGCAGGCGGGGATGGAAGTCCCCGCCCCCGATCCGCGCGCCGCGCGCCGCGCGGAAGAACAGAAATCGCTGCATGACGTTATGGCGGCGGCACAGGCGTTCTTCGTGGCGAGCCTTGCCGAAGATCAGGGCGCGCAGGCCCGCGCCTACCTCGCCTCGCGCGGGTTTCCTGCCGCCACGGTGCGCGATTTCGGTTTCGGATATGCGCCTGATAGCCGCACCGCGCTGAAAGAGGCGCTCAGCCAGTTCCCCGAGGGCATGCTGATCGAGGCGGGCTTGCGCATCGTAGTCGAAGGCCGCGATCCCTACGACCGGTTCCGGGGCCGCCTCATGCTGCCCATCTGCGATCCGCGCGGCCGCGTCATCGCATTTGGCGGGCGCATCCTCGACAAGTCCAAGACAGATGCCCCCAAATACCTGAATTCGCCCGATACCCCGCTGTTCGATAAGGGCCGCACGGTCTACAACCTGCATCGCGCCGCGCCTGCCAGCCGCCAATCGGGCCGCGTTGTGGTGGTCGAAGGGTATATGGATGTGGTCGCGCTGGCGGCGGCGGGCATCGGCGAGGCGGTTGCCCCGCTCGGCACCGCGCTTACCGAAGACCAGATCGAGCGGCTGTGGCGTATGACCGAAACGCCCATCCTCTGCTTCGATGGCGACGCTGCGGGCCAGCGCGCGGCGGCCCGTGCCATCGTGCGCGCGCTGCCCCTGCTGCGGCCCGGCCATTCGTTGCAGATCGCCGTGCTCCCCGCCGGGCTCGATCCCGATGATCTCATCAAGCAGCGCGGCACAGCGGCGATGGAAGATGTCCTGAACGGCGCGCGGCCCATGGTCGAAGTGCTGTGGGACATCGAACGCGTCGCCGCGCCGCTGGCGACGCCCGAAGACAAGGCCGGGCTCAAGGCCCGCCTCATGGCCCACGTCGAAACCATTGGCGACGGCGATATCAAGGCGCTCTATCGCCGCGAACTGCTCGACCGCTTCGGCGCGCTTGCCTATCCGCAACGCGAACGGCCCGCTTTCCAGCCCCGGTTTCAGGCTGGGCAGCGCGGCGCGCAAGGGGGCCGCAAAGGGCCCTGGCAGCCGCCTGCCCCGCCGCTGTCGGCGGCAAACACCGCGAAAATGCAGGCGGTCGGCGAACGGCGTTCGCTGCTGGCAGCCGTTCTGGCCGGCCTGATCGCCCAGCCCCGCGAGATCGCGCGCCATGCCGAAGCCCTCGCCCGGCTGGACGTGGCCGATGCCGGCCTTGCCGCGCTGCGCGATGGCCTTGTCGACATGATCCACAATGGCGCCCAAAGTGCCGCTCAGCCGCTTGAAAGCAGCGAGGTTGTTCCCATATTGGCCAAGCGGGGCCTCAGGGCGCCGACGGCGGACGATTATGCCGGAATGCGATTCGGTTTTCTGGACGGCAGAGGCCCCGATGCGGCAGAGGAACTCGCCGAAGCGGTTGAACTGCTAACAGGATTGCCGGCCGTCGAAGCCGCGCTGGCACAAGCCACGCGCCGGCACGAGGCGGAGTTTTCCGACGAAACCTTTGCCGAACAGCAACGTTTGCTGCAACGAAGGCTGGCGCTGCTGGCCCGGTTGGGGCAAATGGGCCGCACCCGCGCCGGATTGGGTTAATTTTGGCGCGCACAGATGGTACCGGGATTAGATGGCTTCCAACGATACGACTGACACCGGCGACGCACCGCTGATCGATCTCAACGACGCTTCCATTCGGAAGCTGATCGCCCGCGCCAAGCGGCGCGGGATCATCACGGTTGACGAACTCAACGAGGCCCTGCCGCAGGACCAGATGTCTGCCGACCAGATCGAGGACATCATGGCCG
>JBIPOH010000265.1:0-4701 GCA_044379435.1 Novosphingobium sp. | reverse complement strand
CCGGGCCATGTCGCCAGCCATTCTGCTGCTTCTGGCCTTCGGGCTTGGTCTCGTTGGCTGGCTGGCGGGGCGTTCGCGCGCCTGGGCGTTTCGCCGCACGGCGCCTGATGGCCGGATCCATTCGCTTCCCCAATTCCACGCCTGGTATGTCGGCCTGTGGGTGGCCGTGCCTGCGGTGCTCTTCGCGCTGCTGTGGGATGCGATCAGCCCGGTCCTCGTGCTCCAGCACGTGCTGGCAGATCCTGCCGCAGCCAATCTCCCCGCATTCGGCTTCGAGCGTGAGGCGATGATGTCAGAAGCGCGCGCCGTGGCCACCGGTGCCGCGCCTGCGGTGTTCAACAGCGACGCCGAAGGGCTGGTCGAGCCCTTCCGCATCGCACTGGGCCGCTATGATGCGATTGGCCTTGCCGTCACTCTGCTGATCGCGTTTGCCGGCGGGGCGTTCTCGTTCCTGCGGCTGCGGCCCGATTTCACCGCGCGCACCCGGGTGGAGCGCGCGGTCATGGCGGTGCTGCTGATCGCCTCGCTCGTGGCGATCCTCACCACAGTCGGCATCGTTGCCAGCTTGGTGTTCGAAACGGTGCGCTTCTTCGGCATGGTCTCACCGTCTGATTTCCTGCTGGGCACGCACTGGGCGCCCGATCCGATGAGCAGCGGCACACCCGATGGCGGCGCCTTCGGTGCGCTTCCGCTGTTCTGGGGCACAATCTATATCGGTGCGATCATCGCGATGGCCGTGGCGATCCCGCTCGGCCTGATGAGCGCGATCTACCTCACCCAATATGCCTCGGCCTCGGTGCGCAGCGTGGTGAAACCGCTGCTCGAAATTCTCGCCGGTGTGCCTACGGTGGTCTACGGCTATTTCGCAGCGCTGACCGTGGCGCCTGCGGTGCGCGATGCCGCGCAGGCCATTGGCATTGCCGATGCATCCACCGAAAGCGCCATGGCCGCCGGGCTGGTGATGGGCGTGATGATCATTCCCTTCGTCTCCTCGATGGCAGACGACAGCATTGCCGCTGTGCCGCAGGCGATGCGCGATGGCAGCCTGGCGATGGGCGCCACGCGCGCCGAAACCATCCGCAAGGTGTTGGTACCCGCCGCCCTGCCCGGCATCGTCGCGGGGATCATGCTCGCGGTCAGCCGCGCGATCGGCGAGACGATGATCGTGGTGATGGCAGCGGGCGCTACCGCCAATCTCAGCGCCAACCCGTTTGAATCGATGACCACGGTCACGTTCCAGATCGTGGCGATGCTGACCGGCGAAGGCAGCTTCGACCATCCCGCGACGCTATCGGCTTTCGCACTTGGCATGGTGCTGTTCCTCGTCACGCTCGCGCTCAATTTCATCGCGCTGCGCGTGGTGAAGCGTTACCGCGAAGCCTATGAGTAAGGGCGGGACCATGACCCAGACCACCGATCAGGATGCGCAGGATACGCTGCGCGCCGCACGTCAGGCGCGGATGCAGGCTGGGCTTGCCGCGCGCTACCGGTCAGACCGGGTGTTCCGCCTTGCCGGGCTTGGCGCGGTGAGCTTTTCGGCACTGGTGCTGGTATTCCTGCTCCTGTCGATGGCATCGAGCGGCTGGGCAGGCTTCCACCGCAGCGAACTGCGCATGACCATGCCGATCCATGGGCGGCTTGAGCTCGATCCTGCGCGTCTGGCGCAGCCCGATCCGCTGGGCGGGCTGGAAGTGGCAGGGCTGCCCGATCTTGTCGAGGAAGCGGCGGTCAAGGCATTCGGCCCTGATGGCACGGCGCTGATCGATGACGGCGCGTGGCGCGAGGTCGGCAAGACGCTTGTTGCCGATCCTTCGCTGCTGCTGAACAGCCAGATCGCCGTTTCGCTGCCTGCCAGCAACGAATTGGCCAATGCCCAGCGCGGCGGCGGCGATGCAGCCCTGCGCGAACGCGCCGCCACGCTGGCCCGCGAAGGCAAGCTGGTCCGCGCCTTCGACAGCGGGTTCCTCGTTCGGGCCGACGCGACCAACCCGCAGAGCGTGGGCATCTGGGGTGCGCTCAAGGGCTCGATGATGACGATGTTCATCACGCTGGTCCTCGCCTTCCCGATCGGTGTGCTGTCGGCGCTCTATCTCGAAGAATATGCCGCCCGGAACCGCTGGACCGATGTGATCGAAATCTCGATCAACAATCTGGCCGCGGTGCCCTCTATCATCTTTGGTCTGCTAGGCCTTGCGGTGTTCCTCGCGGCGTTTCCCAACTACCGCTCCGCGCCGCTCATCGGCGGCATGACCCTGGCGCTGATGACCATGCCGGTGATCGTCATTTCAGGCCGCAATGCGATCAAGGCAGTGCCGCCCTCGATCCGCGATGCCGCGCTCGCCATGGGGGCCAGCCCGGTGCAGGTGGTGTTTCACCATGTCCTGCCGCTGGCGCTCCCCGGCATTCTTACCGGCACGATCATCGGCATGGCGCGTGCGCTTGGCGAAACGGCGCCGCTGCTGATGATCGGCATGCGCGCGTTTGTTGCCAGCCCGCCCAGCGATTTCACCTCACCCGCCACGGTGCTGCCGGTGCAGATCTTCCTGTGGTCCGACGAGATCGACCGCGGCTTTATCGAGCGCACCAGCGCGGCGATCGTGGTGCTGCTGATCTTCCTGCTTCTGATGAACGGCATTGCGATCTATTTGCGCAACCGCTTCGAAAAACGGTGGTAACATGACGGCTGACAATTCTGCACCCGAAGTGGTCATTCAGGCTCCCCTGCCGCCTGTTTTTCCAGAGCCGGTCGCGCCGTCGAAGATCAGCGCGAAAGCCGTTTCGGTCTACTATGGCCAGAAGCGCGCCATCGATGATGTTTCGATCGAGATTCCCCAGAGCTACGTGACCGCGTTCATCGGTCCTTCGGGCTGCGGCAAATCGACGTTCCTGCGCAGCCTCAACCGCATGAACGACACGATCCCCAGCGCGCGCGTGGAAGGAGAGATCCTGCTCGACGGCGCCGATATCTACCGCTCCGGCATGGACGTGGTGCAGCTGCGCGCGCGGGTGGGCATGGTGTTCCAGAAGCCCAACCCCTTCCCCAAGTCGATCTACGAAAACATCGCCTATGGCCCGCGTATCCACGGGATCACCGCCAGCAAGGGCGAGCTTGACGGCATCGTGGAGCAATCGCTCCAGCGCGCGGGTCTGTGGGATGAAGTGAAGGACCGCCTGAGCGACAGCGGCACCGCGCTTTCGGGCGGCCAGCAGCAGCGCCTGTGCATCGCGCGGGCCATCGCGGTTGATCCCGAAGTAATCCTCATGGACGAGCCGTGCTCCGCGCTCGATCCCATCGCCACCGCGCGCATCGAAGAACTGATCGACGAACTGCGCGGCCGCTACGCCATCGTCATCGTGACCCATTCGATGCAGCAGGCGGCCCGCGTTTCCCAGCGCACCGCCTTTTTCCATCTCGGCAAGATCGTCGAATACGGTACAACCTCGGATATCTTCACCAACCCGCGTGAGGAAAAGACCAAGGACTACATCACCGGCCGCTACGGTTGAGAGTACGGATAGGGAATCGGAATGGCTGAACACACCGTCAAGGCCTTCGACGAGGACATCACCCGGCTGCGCGGCCTTGTCGCGGAGATGGGCGGCCTTGCCGAACTATCCGTGGCAGAGGCGATGGATGCGCTGGTCAATGGCAACCAGGACTTGGCTGCCGGCGTGATCGCGCGGGACAAGCGGATTGACCAGCTTGAAGGTGAGGTCGACCGCCTTGCCGTGCGCGTCCTTGCCTTGCGCGCGCCCATGGCAGACGACCTGCGCGAAGTGATCGCCGCGCTCAAGATCGCAGGCGTGATCGAGCGCATCGGCGATTATGCCAAGAACATCGCCAAGCGCGTCGGCCACATCGAAGGCCGCAAGCGGTTCGAGCCGCTTACTCTGCTGCCGGTGATGAACGAGCTCGCCGGCGACATGGTGCACGACGTGCTGACGGCCTATGCCGCGCGCGATCCCGTCGCGGCGGCAGAGATCGTCAAGCGCGATGCCAAGGTCGATGCCTTCTACGATAGCGTGTTTCGCAACTTCGTGTCGTACATGGTCGAGAACCCGGCCACGATCAGCTCGGTCGCGCAGCTCATGTTCGTGGCGCGCAACATCGAACGGATCGGCGATCACGCGACCAACATCGCCGAGATGGTCCACTACGCCGCAACCGGTACCTATCTGCCTGAGCGCGACGAGGTTGTCCCGCCAGTCTGAGCCTTTGCGCCGCGCGTCATGACCACGTAACAATTGTCGTGTCTGCGCAATGTGACGGTCACAAACGTGGCCGACACGTTGTCGCATCAGGGGTCGTCGATGTCTGCGCCGAAGCTGCTCTTGGTTGAAGATGATACCGCGCTTGCAGAACTGGTCGAATACCGGTTCCGCGGCGAAGGGTATGATGTGCGCACCACCGATGATGGTGATGAAGCGCTCCTGCTCGCCGCAGAAGATACGCCCGATCTCGTGCTGCTTGATTGGATGATCGGCGGCACCAGCGGGATCGAGGTCTGCCGCCGCCTGCGCCGCAACAAGTCCACCGCCCACGTGCCGATCATCATCCTCACCGCACGCAGCGACGAGGACGACCGCGTGCGCGGGCTGGAAACCGGCGCGGATGACTATGTAACGAAGCCCTTCTCCCCGCGCGAACTGATTGCCCGCGTCGGCGCGGTGCTGCGCCGCGTGCGCCCGGCGCTGGCGGGA
>JBIPOH010000036.1:0-15841 GCA_044379435.1 Novosphingobium sp. | reverse complement strand
GACGCCTTCGATGTGGGGCAAGGCGGGCAAGGCCGCGGTTGGCGCGATTGCTGCTTCGGCGGGATCGGTGATTGCCGCACAGATGACCGGCCGGAAATCGCGCGCCTCGCCCATCGAATCCGGCGCCAGCGCGATTGTCGGCACGATTGCGACGTCGATCGGCGGCGCTGCTTTTGGCCGGTTCGCGCGAGGGCTGCTCGGCGGGCTGCTGCGCTAGGTCCTGACCCTAGGTCGCGCCCATGCATTTCGACGAGCAGCGGGGGCGGTTCGTCGAACGGGGTTGCGGATGAAACCGGATAGGGGCAGGCACGGGCCATTCCACACCGGCCCCGAGCCGGTTTGATCCGAAAGGTTCCCATGCGCTCAATCCTGCCCACCCGGGCTTTGCTTGCCGCGACGCTGCTCGCCGGCACTTTCCTCGTTTCTCCCGCGCTGGCGCAGTCTGCTGCCACCGATGCGCCGATCCCGGCCGAGGCGGGCACGATGCCCGAAGGCCAGTTGGATGGCGCAGTGGTGCCGCAGACATACCGGCTCGACCTGACCGTCGACCCCGCAAAGGAGCGCTTCACCGGCCATGTCGAGATCGAGGCCGAAGTAAAGAAGGCCGGGCGCTTCGTGTGGATGCACGGGCGCGATCTGAAGGTGAGCAAGGTGACCGCCATGGTCGGCGGCCAGCCGGTTTCGGGCTCGTTCCGTCAGGTCGATCCGACCGGCGTCGCGCTTGTTACTTTCGATGCGCCGCTGCCTGCGGGCAAGACCACGTTCGCCTTCGACTATGATGCGCCGTTTGGCGAAGGCCCGGCTGGCATGTTCCGCGTGAAAGTGGGCGAGGACTGGTATTCGTGGACCCAGTTCGAATCGATTGATGCGCGCGCGGCCTTCCCCTCGTTCGATCAGCCCGGTTTCAAGGTGCCGTGGAGCGTGACCCTGCGCACGCCGGAAGGCCTCAAGGCGGTGAGCAATGCGCCCGAGGTGAATACGGAGACCGCAGGCGGCATGACGGTGCACAGCTTTGCGCCGACGCTGCCGCTGCCAAGCTATCTCGTGGCGATGATGGTCGGCCCGTTCGTCACCGTGGAAGGCGCAGTGGCGCCCACCCCGCAGCGCGCCGCGCCGCTGCCGGTGCGGATCGTCTCGACGAAGGAGAACGCGGGCAAACTCAGCTTCGCGCTGGAAGGCACGAAGGGCATCGTGGAGCATCTGGAAGCCTATTTCGGCCAGAGCTTCCCCTACCCCAAGCTGGACCAGATCACCTCTCCGATCATGCCCGGCGCGATGGAGAATGCCGGCGCGGATCTCTATGCCGACAGCATCCTCATCATGGATGACAAGGCCTCGACCGCGCAGAAGCGCACGTTCGGCATGGTTGTGGCGCACGAACTGGCGCACCAGTGGTTCGGCGATCTCGTCACTCCGACTTGGTGGGACGATATCTGGCTGAACGAAAGCTTTGCCAACTGGATGGGCTTCCGCATCGGCAACGAATGGCGGCCTGACCTGAACATTGGCGCAGGCGGCTTGGCCGAAGGCTTTGGCGCGATGGGCATCGATGCGCTGGCGGCTGGGCGGCCGATCCACCAAGGCATCGCGAAGAACACCCAGATCGACGCCGCCTTCGATACGATCACTTATGGCAAGGGCGGCCACGTCGTTGCCATGATCGCGGCGTTCATGGGCGATACCAAGTTCCGCGATGGCGTGCGCGGCTACATGGCGGCGCACAAGTATGGCAACGCGACCAGCGCCGACTTTTTCAAGGCCATGGCCGAAGCGGCAGGCGATCCGCGCATCCTGCCCGCGATGCAGAGCTTCACCGATCAGCAGGGCGTGCCGCTGGTGACGCTGAAGCCCGCCGGGAAGAATAGATGGAAGGTGACGCAGAGCCGCTATGCCCGGCTTGGCATGAGCGGACCCGCCACGACGTGGGGCATTCCGCTGTGCATGCGCCAGGGCGATATCCGCCAGTGCACGCTGCTCACGGGCACCTCGGCCACCGTCACGATCAAGAGCGCCGGGCCGATCATGCCCAACGCGGGCGGCACTGGTTATTACCGTTTCGAATTGCCCGCGAAGGAATGGGACGCGCTGATCGCGGCGACGCCGAGCCTGAAGGGCGGCGAAGCGCTGGCGGTGATGGACAGCCTCAATGCCAGTTTCTATGCGGGCCGCGCCAGCGCCGATCAGCTGATTGCGGGCGCCCGCGCGCTGGCGGCGAACCCCGATAGCTATGCCAGCGGCGATGCCACCGGGCTGCTGCAGGCCATGGCCGATCGCGGCGTGATTGGCGAAAGCGCCAAGCCGCAGTTCCGTGCCTTTGTCGATGCGCTCTATGCGCCGCAGCTCAAGGCGCTGGGGTTTGATCCGCGCGCAGGTGCCCATGCCGGGGATGATGCGGAACGGCAGCAGCGCCGCATGCAGCTTGTCGAACTGCTGGCCGGAACCGCGCGCGATGAGGCGCTGCGCACGCAGCTTGCAGCGGCCGCCGATGCCTATCTTGGCGGTGATGCCAGTGCGCTTGATCCTGCGCTGTTCGGGGCAGCGTTCGATGCCTGGCTGGGCACGCGCAAGCTCGATGGCGCGAAGGCCTTGCTGGACAAGGCGCTGGCTTCGGAAGACCCGCTGTTCCGCCCCGCAGCCTTGGGCGCGGTCGGATCGAGCGGGGATGCGGCAACCGCGAAGTGGCTGCTCGACGAATTTCAGGACAAGCGCCTGCGCCAGTCCGAGAAGCTCAATTTCGTGCGCGCGGTGGTTTATACCCCCGAAACGCGCGACTGGGGCTACAGCTGGATGAAAGCCCACCTCGACGAGCTGCTTGGTGGCGGCGCGGGCATCTTCTTCGGCGCGCGGTTGCCGCAAATCCTCTCGACGTTCTGCTCGGTGGCAGCAGCGGATGAATTCGAAGGGCTGCGCGCCAAGTTTGCGGGCAAATCTGGCGCACTTGAACTGGAGCGACTGGTTGAGCGGGTACGCTCGTGCGGCAAGCTGAAGGATGCGCGCGGTGCCGAACTGACGGCAGCCGTGGCGAAGCTCAAGTAGGCTTGAGGTCTGAAGGCAGGGCCACGGGCAGGCGGATTGTGGCGGTGAGGCCTTTGGTCGCGCCGCCCTCCCGGCGGTTGGTGAGGGTGAGCGCGCCGCCGTGTTGATCCGCAATGGCGCGCGCGAGCGTGAGGCCGAGGCCCGCGCCGCCCGTGGCAGAATTGCGTGAAGCTTCGAGCCGGGTGAATGGCTCCATCATCCGGGCGATTTCGTGGCCTGGAATGCCGGGGCCGTCGTCTTCCACCGTCAGCACGGCTTCCCCGCCTTCGCGGTGGAGGCTGACGCGGGCGCGGGTGCCATAGCGCAGCGCGTTTGAGACAAGATTGCGCAGGGCGCGGCGCAGCCATGTGGCGCGCAGCGGCATGACGATGCGGGTGGCATCGCCCATCGTGACATCCTCGCCCATGTCCTCGTATTCGCCCACCACATCAGCAACGAGCGCGCTGAGTTCGGTCGACTCCAGCGGATCGGAGGGGCGGCCCACGCGCGCCAGGCTCAGGATATCATCGAGCGAGCGGTTGATATCCTCGATGGTGGCCGCCATGCGGGCGCGTTCGCCGTCGTCCTCCACCGCCTCGATCCGCACGCGCAGCGCGGCGAGTGGGGTTTTCAGATCGTGGCCGATCGCGCCAAGCATCACGTCCTTTTCATCGAGCAGTGCGCCGACGCGGCGTTCCATGGCATTGTGCGCGACGATCAGGCGGCGGATATCGTCGGGCCCTTCGGGTTCCAGTTGCCCGGCGTGTGCGCGCGAGCGGGCAAAGCCCTCGACTTGGGCGGTCAGCGCTTTCAGCGGGCGCGCAATGCGGCGCAGGATCAGCGCGACAGTGCCGACAAGGACGATGTAGATGAACAGGGTTTGCAGCACGAGCGTGGTGAGCATCGCGCGTTCGGTGCGCGGGGCGAGCAGCCGCGCGGTGAGCCAGGTGCCGTCGGCGCGGCCAATCGCGGCGATGATCAGGCGGCGGCGCGGGGTGCCGGGCGGGCGGCCCATGCGCGCCTCGCGCCGGGCCAGCCATGCGGCAATCGCCGGATCGCGCGCCGGATCCCGCTCGGCCACAAACAGCCGGGTTGCATCGACGCCCTGCGCTTCGAGTACGTCGCGCAGCGCGTGCTCAATCTCCGGACGGCGGCGATCACCTGCCATCTGAGGGGCGCGGCGTTCCTCCTGCACGCGCAAGGGGCGCGGCATGCGAAAGCCGATTTCCGGCCCCTCGCCATCCGGGGGCGGCAGAGGGCCGAACTGCGCGCGTGGGTTGCGGCCAAGCAGGCTGAACGCGGCATAATTGACCAGACCGGCAAAGTGCCGCTCGTGCTGCATCCGCCACATCAGCGCGGCGGAAAGCCCCTGCGCCACCATCAGTGCAAGTGCGATGGCCAGCAACATCTGGCCTTGCAGGCTGCGCGGCCAAAACCGGAAGCGGGTGGCATGATCAGCCATCGGCAGGCACCTTGCGCACTTCGGCGGCGAGCATGTAGCCGCCGCCCCACACTGTCTGGATCAGTTCGGGATTGCGGCTGTCTTGCTCGATCTTGCGGCGCAGGCGGCTGATCTGGTTGTCGATCGCGCGGTCAAAAAGGTGCGCTTCTCGGCCTTGCACCATATCAAGCAGGCGGTCCCGGTCGAGCACCTGGCGCGGGTGATCGAGGAACGCGACGAGGAGGCGGAACTCGGCGGACGAGATTGCCACCACCGCGCCTTCGCTGTCGGTCAGGCGGCGGCGCAGCGGATCAAGCCGCCAGCCTTCGAAGGTGTAGTGGAATTCATCGGCTGCGCTGGCCGCCGCATCGGGCGAACGGTTGGCACGGCGGAGCACCGAGCGGATGCGGGCGACAAGCTCGCGCGGATCGAACGGCTTCACCACATAATCGTCGGCGCCGATTTCGAGGCCGACGATGCGGTCGGTCGCCTCACCGCGCGCGGTCAGGAAGATCACCGGCACACCGCGGGCTTCGATCAGGTGGCGGCAGAGCGAAAGGCCGTCCTCGCCGGGCATCATGATATCGAGGAGGACGATGTCAAAGGCTTCGGTGGCCCCGGTTTGAGCAAGGCGCGCGCGGGCCTCGGCGGCGCTGGCGGCCTGGCTGACGGCGAACCCCTGCCGGACAAGATAGTCCGACAGGGGTTCGCGCAATGCGGCTTCGTCATCAACGACGAGGACGCGCGTGGGAGCGGGCGATGCCGCCATGTTCAGCCGGCCGGCGGCGGGGGCGGCGTATCGCCCATGTCACCGTCCATGGCATGGCCGCCCATCCGGTGGCCGCCCATGCCGTGGCCGCCGCGCTCCCCGCGCATCGCCTTCCATGCGGCGCGGCGTTCGGTAGCGGTCAGCTTGCCGTCGTGGTCGGTATCGGCGGTATCGAAGCGCGCTTTGGCGGTGGCATCGAATTCGGCGTGGGTGATTGTGCCATCGTGGTTGGTATCGGCCTTGTCCGCCATGTCATGCATCCGGTGCGCGCCTCTGCCCATCATGCCTGCGCCCATCGGCGGACGACCTTCGGCACCATCACGGCCTTTGCCGTGCTGCCCGCCGCCATCCATCATGGCCTTGTGATGGTCCATGAATTCGGCCTTGCTGATCGAACCATCACGATTGGTATCGATCGCGCCGAACATTTCGCCCATCTTTGCCTCACGGTCGGCATGGTTCAGCACGCCATCCTTGTTGACGTCGAGCTTGGTCCACATGGTATCGGCCTTGGTCTTGGCATCGGCCCAAGTGACGGTGGCACCGCCCATGGGATCGCGGCCAGACTGGGCGTGGTCGGATTGGGCATGGTCGGATTGGGCGAAAGCGGGATAGGCGGCATAGAGCGCCGTGGCGGCGGTGAGTGCGACAGCCGCAGAGGCGGCGAATGTGGTCTTTTTCATGGAACTCGGTCCTTGTTGCGTGCGGAACGGGGGGGCTTCTTCCGCTGTCTGCTTCCTAGGCCGGGGTTGTCGCAGGGTTATGCCGCCGGTGCAGCGTTTTGTCGCACTTTGTCGCGGGCGCTTCAGTTCCCCATCACGAAGGCATTGAGCTTGTTGCCATCGGGATCGCGGAAATAGGCGGCATAGAACCCGCCTTCGCCGCGCGGACCGGGAGGGCCTTCGCAGGTGCCGCCATTCGCCAGCGCCGCGGCATAGAGCCGGTCTACTTGCGCGTTGTCCTTTGCTTCCAAGGCAACCATCACGCCGTTGCCGACCGTCGCGGGTTGCCCGTTGTAGGGCTTCATCAGGCCGATGCCTGCCGCGCCGCCCGCTTCGCCCCACGCGATGGCGCTTTCCCATTCATACATGCGCTTGGTGCCCATTTCGGCGGCCAGCGCATCATAGAATGCCGCGCCGCGCGCGAGATCGTTGGTTCCCAATGTCACGTAGCCGATCATCTTAGCCTCCTCTTAGCCGAGTCGCGATAATCAGAACATAACACGAACAAGCGCGCTTACAACGGGGCGCAGGCGGCCTCCAGCCAAGCGAGGTCCGCGCCGGAAAGCTGCGGTTCGAGCAGATCGCGCACCTTGGCGTGATAGGCATTCCACCAATCGCGCTCGTGCGCCAGCAGCAGCGCAGGCTCGACCAATGTGCGGTCGATGGGGGCAAAGGTCAGCGTCTCGAAGCCCATGAACAGGCCTTCCGCGCCGGGAATTGCGCGTTCTTCAACCAGCACGAGGTTCTCGATGCGGATGCCGTATTCGCCTGCCTTATAGTAGCCGGGTTCGTTCGAGAGGATCATGCCGGGGAGCAGGGCCTGGCCGGTGCCCGCCTGCCCGCCCTGCGCCTTGGCGATGCGCTGCGGGCCTTCATGCACAGCAAGGAAGCTGCCGACGCCGTGGCCGGTGCCGTGGGCATAATCGAGCCCGGCGGCCCACAGGAACTGGCGCGCGAAGCTATCAAGCTGGCTGCCGACGGTGCCTTCGGGGAACACCGCCTGATCGAGCGCGATGTGGCCCTTGAGCACGCGGGTGAAGCGGTCCTTCACCTCGGCCGGGGGCGCATCGGGGCCGACCCAAACGGTGCGGGTGATGTCGGTCGTGCCGTCGAGATACTGGCCGCCTGAGTCGACGAGGTAGACGCTGTTCGACTCGATCTGGCGGTTGGAATGTTCATCCACCTTGTAGTGCGGGCTGGCGCCATTGGGGCCGGCTGCTGAAATCGTGTCGAACGACAGGTCGCGCAGCAGGCCGGTCTTCTCGCGCTCGGCGCGCAAGGCGGCGGCGGCGGAGAGTTCGGTTTCGGTGCCCTGCGGCGCGGCGTTCGAAAGCCAGTGGAGAAAGCGGGTGATCGCAGCTCCATCGCGCGACTGCGCGGCGCGGTGGCCTGCTTGTTCGACCGGGTTCTTGCAGGCCTTGGGCAGCACGGTGGGATCGGTGAGCGAGACGGCCTCGGCCCCTGCCGCCTTGAGTTCGGCATAGATCGCGGCGACCGCGCGTTCGGGATCGACCGCGACTTTCTTGCCCGCCAGCGCGGCGAGCGCGGGCGTGAAGGCGGCGCGGTCCTGCACCCGCACCGCATTGCCGAGGTGCTGGGCAAGTTCGGGCGTGACCTTCTCGGGGGCGATGAAGAGGTCCGCCGTGCCGTCCGCATGGGCGAGCACGAACGAGAGCGCAACGGGCGTGCAATCGACGTCGCCGCCGCGCATGTTGAGCAGCCACGCGACCGAATCGAGCGCGGAGATGACAGCGGCATCCAGCCCGCGCGCGCTGAGCCATGCGGCGACTTCGGCACGCTTCTCGTGGGCGGAGGCACCGGCGTATTCATCTGCGTGGACGAGCGCGGGGGCGGCGGAAGGGGCAGGGCGGTCCTGCCAGATCGCGTCGATGGGGTTTTGCGCCACGGCGACGAGAGTGGCCCTGCGGGCCTTCAGCGCTGCGGAAGCGGCATCAGCCCAGCCTTTGCCGTGGAGCCACGCATCATAGCCGATGCGCGCGCCTTCGGGGGCGTGTTCGCCCAGCCATGCGGCGACCGAGGTCTGCGGAACGGACTCGTAGCTGTAGAGGCGGCCATCGACCTGTTCGCGCACTTGTAGCGTGTAGCGGCCATCGACGAACATCGCGGCCTTGTCCTTCAGCACGACGGCGGTGCCGGCCGAGCCGCCGAAGCCGGTCAGCCAGCCGAGGCGCTGGGCATAGGCTCCGACATATTCGCTCATGTGCTCGTCGGAGATCGGGATGACGAAGCCATCGATGTCCTGCCGCGCGAGTTCCTTGCGCAGGGCTTCGAGCCGGGCTTCATGGGTGTTCATCAGCATCGCGTCGTGTCCTGAAAGGTGCTGCCCGGCTTGCGGGCTCATGCTTCGCACCATAGATGCGAGGGATGACGGAAACCACCCCCAAGGTCCCAAGCGCTGCGCCTCCGGTCGCCGCCAAGAAGCCCCATTCCTTCACCCATCACGGCGTGACAATCGAGGACCCGTACCACTGGCTGCGCGACCCCGGCTATCCCGAGGTGACCGATGCCGAGGTGCTGGCGCATCTGGAGGCGGAAAACGCCTGGTTCGAGGCGCGGATGGAGCCGCTGCAGCCGGTGGTGGAAACGCTGCTGACGGAAATGCGCGGGCGGATCAAGGAAGCCGACAAGTCGGTGCCGCAGAAGGACGGCGATTGGCTTTACTGGATCGAATACGAGGAAGGCGCGGAATACAAGAAGTGGTGGCGCAAGCCCGTCAGCGGCGGGCCGGACGAGCTGACCCTTGATGAAGTGGCGCTGGCCGAGGGGCTGGAATACTTCCGGCTGGGCGCGCTTTCGGTATCCAGCGACGGGCGGCTGCTGGCATGGGCGGTGGACGACAACGGTTCGGAGCGCTTCACCGCGCGGATCAAGGTGATCGCGACCGGTGAAGTGCTGCCCGATGTGATCCCCGGCACGCTTTCTGCACTTGTCTGGGCGGCGGGCGACAAGGCGCTGGTCTATAGCCTGGCGAATGCGCAGTGGCGGACGGACAACGCGCGGCTGCACTGGCTGGGAACGCCGGTGGAGAGCGATGTCGAGCTGTATCACGAAGACGACGAGGGCTTTCGCGTTTCCGCAGGGCTATCGGCGAACGATGAATGGCTGGTGATTGCGACTGGTGACCATGAGACGAGCGAAGTGCGGCTTGTGCCCGCCGCCGATCCGCTGGCAGCGCCGCTGCTGGTGCGGGTGCGGCAGACGGGCGTGGAGTACGATGTCGATGTGCGGGGGGACACGCTGTTCATCCACACCAACGACACGCACGAGAACTTCCGGCTGGCGACCGCGCCGCTGGCCGACCCCGGCGAATGGTCCACGCTGATCGAGGGGACGGATGCGTTCTACCTGACCGGGTTCGACCTGTTCCGCGATTTCTATGTGACCGAAGGCCGGGTGCGCGGGCTCGACCGGATCGAGGTGCGTTATTACGATGATCCGGCACGGATCGAGCCGATTGCCTTTCCGGAAGCGAGCTATGAGGCGAGCCTTGGCGACAACCCGGAATGGGCGATGGACACGCTGCGGGTCAGCTATGAATCGATGACCAGCCCGGCGTCGGTCTACGACTACCACGTGGCCGATGGACGTCTGGAACTGCTGAAGACGCAGGAAATCCCGAGCGGCTACGACGCTTCGCTGTATGAGACAGCGCGGCTGGAGATCACCGCGCGGGATGGCACGGCAGTGCCGGTCTCGGTGGTGTGGCGCAAAGGCCGGGAAGCGGGCGGGCCGCTCTATCTCTATGGCTACGGCGCCTATGGCATTGCCATCGGGCCGGGTTTTTCGACCACGCGGCTCAGCCTTGTCGACCGGGGTTTCGCCTATGCCATCGCGCATATCCGGGGCGGCGATGATCTGGGGCGGCGCTGGTACAAGGGCGGCAAGCTGGAGCAGCGGACCAACACGTTCAACGATTTCGTGGACGTGGCGCAGGGGTTGATTGCGCAGGGGTTCACGCAGGCAGGCCGGATCGCGATTGCGGGCGGCTCGGCGGGCGGGGAACTGATGGGCGCGGTGATCAATTCCGATCCCGACCTCTGGGGCGCGGTGGCGGCGCATGTGCCGTTTGTCGATGTGCTGGCGACCATGCTCGATGCGGAGCTGCCGCTGACGCCGGGCGAATGGCCCGAATGGGGCAATCCCATCGAGGACAAGGCCGCCTTCGATCTCATCCGGTCCTATTCGCCCTACGATCAGGTGCGCGCACAGGCCTATCCGCCGATGCTGGTGACGGCGGGGCTCAACGATCCGCGCGTGACCTATTGGGAGCCCGCCAAGTGGGTGGCGAAGCTGCGTGAGCTGAAGACGGACAGCAACGACCTGCTGCTCAAGACCAACATGGGCGCAGGGCATGGCGGCAAATCGGGCCGGTTCGAGGGCCTGCGCGAGACGGCGGAGGAGTTCGCCTTCATCTTGGCGCAGCTGGGTATCGCGACTTGATCGTGCACACCAAGACTTTCACCGCCGGGCCGGAGCACATCGATGTGCTGGGCCACGTGAACAACGCGGTGTGGGTGCAGTGGATGGAGGCGGTGGCCACTTCGCACTGGGAGGCTATCGCGCCCACGGACGCACAGGACGCCTATGTCTGGGTCGTGACGCGGCACGAGATCGACTATCGCGGCAATATCGCGGCGGGCGAAAGCGTGACGGCGGAGACCTTCGTGCCCGATGCCCCGCGCGGGGCGCGGTTTGATCGGCGGGTCGATTTCCGGAATGCCGCGGGCAAAGTGATCGTCAGCGCGCGTACGCAATGGGTGCTGATCGACAAGGCCAGCGGGCGCATTCAGCGGGTGCCCGCCCATATGGCGGCGCTGTTTACCGATTAGGCCGTGCGGAGCTGCTGATCGGGCGTGAAGCCCGTCAGTCGCTCGCGCATCGTGCGGTTGCGGCCAAGGCGCTTGGCTTCATAGAGCAGCCGGTCGCAGTGGCTGTAGAGCACGGCGAACTCGACATCGAGCTTCCCCGCCAGATCATGCTCGACCAGCCCCATGCTGGCGGTGACGACATGGCCAAGGCCGGGCACGACTGCAGCAATTCGGGTGCTGAGCGCGCGGCGGTAGCGTTCGGCGCGTTCGGCGGCGCCGGGGCCGCGCAGTAGCAGCAGAAACTCCTCGCCGCCCATGCGGATCGCGCAGGATTCGCCGTCTTCCGAGAGCACGGTGGCAACAACCTTGAGCGCCGAATCGCCGACCGCATGGCCGTGCCGGTCGTTGATCCGCTTGAAGTGATCGAGGTCGATCACGGCCATCGTGCGGTAGCCAAGGTGGAACAGATCGTTGAAGCGCCGCTCGATCGAATGGCGGTTCCACAGGCCGGTGAGCGCATCGCGGCCCGCGACGCTTTCCAGCTCGGTTGCGCGGGCAGTGGCCAAATCGCGCTCGCGCCGCAACTCGAGGAACCGGATCACGATGCCGAGCGAGTTGGCCAGCACTTCGGCGGCCAGCGCAAGCTGGAACACGACGACAGATTCGGTCGGCCGAGCGTTGGGTAGAAGATAACAGCCGATGCGGTAGACCCCGACCATCAGCGTCGGGCTCCAGCCGACCAGCAGGAACGAGACGAGCTTGCTGCCGCGCCGCCAAGCGTCGACCAGTCCGCATACGATCAGCGTGATGGCCAGCGAAACAGCGCTGTGAATGCCCAGCGCGCTCCATGGGCGCAGCGCTTCCACCGGCAGCGCGGTGAACACGCCCCCGGCCATGACCAGCGGTGCGCAGGCCACGATCAGGCGGCGCAGCCTTGGCGAAAGCGCTTCGGGTTCGAGGAAAGTGGCGAGGAACATGAGGCCCGATGCTGCCACCGCACCCAGGCACAGGCTGCTGATCGAGATTTCGGTCGCTGCCTCGGGATCGGCGGCGATATGGATGAAGCCGGAGGCAAACACTGTCTGCACCAGCATCAACCCCACCATCACGACATGCCACAGCACGAAGGGCCTGCGCAGGACGATGTAGAAGCCTGTGTTGAGCAGCAGCGGCACGACCAACATGCCGCAGATCGCGGCCATGGCGACGACCGTGGCCATATCCCAGCCGGTGCCTTCGGCGGCGCTGTCGAGCCGGGCTTCACTGGCGATGGTCTTGTGCCACGGCTGGTCGATGCGCACGGTGACCAGACGCGGGCGCGCCGGGGTCTTCGGCAGGGGCAGAACCATCATCGGCCCGGCAACGAGGTGGCGGACCGAAGCCGGTGTATAGAAGCCGGTGCGAACTGCGCCCGCCTCGTCGACCACCCAGATCGTGATCGCGCCGAAGGGCGAGGCATGGGTGACAAGGCTTTGCGCGCGGAGCTGGGCCGGATCGGTCAGGCGGTAGCGCAGATACAGGCGCTCTGGTCCGACATCATATCTTTCCGCCGAACAGATCCAGCGCTGCGGCGCACGCCGCAGATCGCGGTAGGTTTCGTCGGCGCGCGCCGAAGCGTGGCAGGTCTGGCTGGCGGTAATCGGCGCGGCTGCGGCGGGCACGGCGAACAGGCTGGAAAGCAGCGCTACCAGCCCGAGCAGCACAAACTTGCGCCAGATCCGGTCCATGGCCGGCATGCTAGCGCAAATACGCTTATAGCCGGGTTAACTCCGTATCGGATTCAAGCGAGTAGTTCCCCGACTAGCCGATGATTATAGCCAAGTTCGCGCGCGACGGCGGCATACGTGACCTCGCCCGCGTGGACGTTGAGCCCGGCGGCGAGATGCGGATTGGCGGCGAGCGCTGCCTTCCAGCCCAGATCGGCGATCTTCAGCGTGTGCGGCAGGGTCACGTTGCTCAGCGCATACGTGCTGGTGCGCGCGACACCGCCGGGCATGTTAGCCACGCAATAATGCACAATGCCATCAACCACATAGGTCGGATCGGCATGGGTCGTTGCGCGGCTGGTTTCAAAGCAGCCGCCCTGATCGATGGCGACATCGACCAGCACCGCGCCGGGCTTCATCGTGCCCAGCATTGCGCGGCTGACGAGCTTGGGTGCGGCAGCGCCGGGGATCAGCACCGCGCCGATGACGAGATCGGCCTGAGCAATACAATCGGCGAGGTTGGCACGGTTGGAAAAGCGCGTCTTGGCGCGGCTTTCGAAATGGGTGCCGAGCCGTTCGAGCACTTCGGGATCGCGGTCGAGAATGGTGACGTCCGCGCCGAGGCCTGCCGCCATCTGCGCTGCATTGAATCCGACGACACCGCCGCCGATCACTGCGACCTTGGCGGGCAGCACGCCCGGCACGCCGCCCAGCAGCACGCCGCGCCCGCCGTGGGCCTTCTCCAGCGCAGTCGCTCCGGCCTGGATCGCCATGCGGCCGGCAACCTGGCTCATCGGCTTCAGAAGCGGGAGCTGGCCTCCCGGGCCAGTGACGGTTTCATAGGCAATCGCGGTGACGCCGGACTTGACGAGATCGGCCGTCTGCTCCGGATCGGGCGCAAGGTGCAGGTAGGTGAACAGGATCTGCCCTTCGCGCAGTTGCGCGCGTTCGGCGGCCTGCGGTTCCTTGACCTTCACCACCAGTTCGCAAGCACCGAAGATCGTGGCGGCATCGGGCTGAATCTTGGCGCCTGCGGCCTCGTAGTCCCGGTCCGATGCGCCGATGCCAAGCCCGGCGCCGGTTTCGACCCAGACTTCGTGGCCATGCGCGGCCAGTTCGAGCACGCTTTCGGGCGTCAGGCCGACGCGGTATTCGTGGTTCTTGATTTCCCGGACAGTACCGACACGCATGACAGGCTCCTCTGGTTCGCCGCTGCCGCCAGAATACGCCCGATGCCGCGCGCTGTTTCACCTGATTGATGGCTTACTGCTGGCGTTTTTGGTGATATCTCCTGCCATAACGCTATATGGCAGGAATTCTTTGCATGGATCGGATTGATGCCGCGCTGATTGATGCACTGCAGCACGACTCGGCGCGGCCCATTGCGGTGCTGGCGGAAGCTGTCGCGCTCTCTCCATCGGCCTGCCATCGGCGCATCCGCGCGCTGGAGGAAGCGGGCGTGATCGGCGGCTATGCCGCGCGGATCGAGCCGCGCCGGATCGGTCTTGCGGTCGAGGTGTTCGTGGAGATCACACTGACCAGCCAGAGCCGCGAGGCGATGGACCGGTTCGAACGCGCGGTTGGCGATTTCGATGACATTCTGGAGTGCCACCTGATGTCGGGCGGGGCGGATTATCTGCTGCGCGTGGCGGCGGCAGACCTTGATCAGTATGACCATATCCACCGCGATTGCCTCGCGCGGCTGCCGGGCGTCTCATCGATGCGTTCCAGCTTTTCGCTCCGGCGGATCAAGCGGTTCGCGGGCTACCCGGTTCCCGGCGGACGGCCATAGGCGGCGGTTTGCGCGGGCGGGGGGCCTTCTCGTCTGCGCTGTCGAGCAGAGTCAGGTCGCTGCCGGGCTCATCCATGCCATAGCGTTCGCGCAGTTCGAGCTTGAACGCGGCGATGGCCTCTTCGTCGGGCAGGTGGTCCACGGTGAAGCGCCGCACCACCAATTCGTCCGCGCTATCGAGCACGGTGAGGAAGCGTGTTGTGACGGTTTCGGCGAGGCGGGTGACATTGAGGCCGTCGGCAATCGACCAGCTGTGCTTGCCATACGTGACGATGCGGCGGCCGCAATGACGGCAGAGGCTGTAGATTGCGCCATCATCCTCGTGCGCGCGCCACGCCGTGGGCTGATGCTGCCGTGTAAACCAGCACTGGGACAGGGCTACATAGGGCACGCCTTGGCCTTTCCACGCGTTGCGACGGATCCCGGCCCTGATGGCCGGTCATCGCAGGAGAACGGGTGGCGCCAGAAAATCTTAAGGCAAGTGACCGGGCGCCCCGCGCCTCAGAGCGGATTACCGTCCTTGTCGCGGTAAATTTCGCGCCGCCCCACATGGTTGGCCGGGCCGACGAAACCGTCCGCTTCCATGCGCTCGATCCATTTGGAGGCGGTGTTGTAGCCCACCCCCATCTGGCGCTGGACCCAGCTGGCCGAAGCCTTCTGGCTTTCGAACACCAGCTGGCAGACCTGCCGGTACTTGCGTTCTTCTGGCGCGTCGGAGGCGGTCGCGTCGAGGTCGTCGAACCCGAAGCTGCCGTCTTCCGGCTCTTCCGTGACGGAGTCGACGTAGTCCGGGCTGCCCTGCCCGCGCCAGTGATCGGCGACGCGCTCCACTTCCTCATCGCTGACGAAGGGGCCGTGGACGCGGCTGATCGCGCCGGTGCTCGGCTTGTAGAGCATGTCGCCCTTGCCGAGCAGCTGTTCGGCGCCCTGTTCGCCAAGGATCGTGCGGCTATCGATGCGGCTGGTCACGGCGAAGCTGATGCGGGTCGGCAGGTTGGCCTTGATCACGCCGGTGATGACATCGACCGAGGGGCGCTGCGTGGCCATGATGAGGTGGATGCCCGCCGCGCGGCTCTTTTGCGAAAGGCGCTGGATCAGGACTTCGATTTCCTTGCCAACGGTGACCATGAGGTCTGCCAGCTCGTCGACGATGACCACGATCTGCGGCAGCACCTGATAATCGAGCTGCTGCTCTTCGAAAAGTTCCTCGCCTGAATCGGGATCGAAGCCGACCTGTATGCGGCGGCCCAGCGGCTTGCCCTTGCTGGCGGCGGCGCGGACCTTTTCGTTGAAGCCCGCAATATTGCGCACACTGACCGAGGACATCATGCGGTAGCGGCGTTCCATTTCCTCGACCGCCCAGTTCAGCGCGCGAACGGCCTTCGAAGGCTCGGTCACCACGGGCGAGAGGAGGTGCGGGATATCGTCGTAGGACTTGAGTTCGAGCACCTTGGGATCGACGAGGATCAGGCGGCACTGCTGCGGGGTGAGCCGGTAGAGCAGCGAGAGCAGGATGCAGTTGAGCCCGACCGACTTGCCCGAGCCGGTGGTGCCCGCCACCAACAGG
>JBIPOH010000264.1:0-4740 GCA_044379435.1 Novosphingobium sp. | reverse complement strand
CGATGCCGATCAGCAGATCGGTGAACAAGATGGCCACCACCGTGATGACAAACGGGATGAACTGGGTGAACCCCTGCCGGTAGCGTTCGATGAACAGGCTGGGCTTGGCCAGCTTCCAGCCCGTGGCGATGAGCACCGCGGCCAGCGCCGAGAGCGGGATCAGGTTCAGCACCACCGGGATCAGCAGCACGCTGGCCAGCAGCCAGGTGGCGTGGAGAATGGTGGAAAGCTGCGACTTGGCACCGGCATCGACGTTGGCCGAGCTGCGCACGATCACCGAAGTGACCGGAATGCCGCCCAGCAGGCCAGCCAAGAGGTTGCCGCAGCCTTGCGCGAAAAGCTCACGGTTCTTGTCGGTCACGCGGCGCTGGGGGTCGATCTCGTCCACCGCCTTCACGCTGAGCAGCGATTCAAGACTGGCCACAATGGCGATCGTGGCGGCAGCGATCCATACCGCCGAGCGGCTGACGGCGCTGAAATCGGGCAAGCGCAGCAGATCGGCATAGCCGGCCATCGATGTCGGGATCGGCACGGCAACGAGATGGCTTTGGGCAATCGTGAGTGCCGGCATGAACTGCTGGAACAGGGCATTGGCCGAAACGCCAAACGCCACGACCACCAGCGGCCCCGGCACAAAACGCAGCGGGCCTTCCTTGGGCCGCGCCTTGTCCCACCAGAACAGGAACACGAGGCTGACCACTGCAACGATGAGCGCGCCCCACTGGATATCGTCGCGCAGCATGTTGACCACGGTCGACAGGGTATTGCCGCCATCGGGCTGGCCAAACGCCATGTCGCCGACGGGATCACCATCATAACCGATGGCATGGGGCAACTGCTTGAGGATCAGGATCAGGCCGATGGCCGCGAGCATCCCGGTGATGACCGAAGACGGCACGAATTCGGCCAGAATGCCCGCCCGCAGAAACGAGAAGCCGATCTGCATCACGCCCGCAAGGCACACCGCCAACAGGAAAGCTTCATAACTGGACAGCCCCTCGATCGCGGCGAGCACGATGGCCGTGAGGCCTGCCGCCGGACCGCTGACCGAGAGCGGCGAGCGACTGAGGAAGCCGACGACAATGCCGCCGACAATGCCCGAAACCAGGCCCGCGAACAGCGGCGCCCCCGAGGCCAGCGCCACGCCAAGACAAAGCGGCAGCGCGACAAGTGAAACCACGATGGATGCAGGAACATCGGCACGCCAGTTTGCCGTAAGGGTGCCCGCTTTCAGAGATTCAGCCATGGAGTTTCAATCATCCTGATACGTTCATCGTGCGGAGCAGGGCCTTACCCACCCAAAAAGCCCATCGGGTGATGCGCCTGCCGATCTGCAATTGGTTCCGTCTGAATCCTGCAACAAGCTAGGACAAACTATAACCAAAGGCAGGTATTATTCTTTCTGATTCGTAACATGGGGCCTTGCCAGCAATCAAACGACAAAATGTTTCCGTAGATGTCTGGGGCGATGCAGGAGGGGCGCAGTTCCCGGGGTGGGCCGGAGCACCGGCGCGATGACGCTCAGTTCAGCGTGGCCGCAAACGTGATTGCAAAGCTTGCCCCCGGCGCGAGGGTGGTGGCCGTGGCGGTCAGCGTGCCCGCAAGGAACGAGACGCCATAGGGATCGCTTTCGTCCGCCCCGGCGGCATCGTCGTCCTCCACGGTCGTGGCCGCGGCGCAGGTTGCCCCGCTGCGCGCCGTGCCGGGGCTGTAGGTGATGCCCCCGGGCAGCAGGTCGGTTGCGGCAATGCCGGTTCCCGCCAGCGTGCCGGGATTGGTGACAAGGATGCAATAGCGCAGCACCGCGCCGGGAATGGCCTTGGGATTGCTGGCTTTGACAGGGTCCGACACGACCGAGGAGGTCTTGCTCACTTGCAGCGCGGGCACGCGGGTGTTGGTGAACGTGCAGGTGACCGCAGTTTCCGCCGCGCCGATGGTGAGCCCGTCGGTCAGATCGGTATCGGCCGCTCCGGTGCAGGCCGCCGTGCCGAAATAGCGGCTGGCGTTCCCGGCGGCGAGCGCCTCAGCCAGCAGCACCGTCTCGCCCAGCACCACCGGGGTGGGCAATGCGCTGGTATCGAGTTCACCCGCTGCGCCCGCATCCGAAGCCAGCGTGCCGATCACCGTGGCCCCGCGCGCCAGCGTGACCGTGGCATCATCGCCGACAGTGGCATCGACCCACTGCTTGCGCAGAGTGACGCGGCCATCGTTATCGGTGATGGAGTAGGTTCCCGTGGTCTGCACCGAGGCACCGCAGGTCGTGGTGTGGGCGATGGTATAGCCGGTGCCCGCGCTGATCGAATAGGTGATCGTCTCCGATGCTTCGAGCGCAGTATCGTCAACCACACTGATGCCGAGCGCGATGGGGGTGTCGTAATAGGTGCCTGCGGGAATGGTGACGGTGAAGGTCGCCGCATTGCCGGGGGTCGTGTAGTCGGTGCCGCGCGTGGCCGTGCCGCCCGTGATGTTCACCACGACATTGATCGCGCTGGGGGCATTGCCGGTCACCAGCAGCGTTGCCATGCTCGCGGAAGGCACGCTTTCCGCGCCAGACGCGCTTGCCGCGGAGATCTGCACGAAGGGCCGCAGGGTCAGCTGGATGGCATCGAGGAAATTGCCGTAGGAGCCCGCATCGCTGGTGGTAAACTGCACCCGCTGCATGCCAGATGGACCGGTATAAGTGGTGCTGCCGGTGTTTACGTTCCACACCTGGTTGGCGGTTGTGGAACTCTGCGTCGCCAGCGTCTGGATCACCGTGCCGGTGCTGGAGGCTACCCGGAACCGCGCGGTCTGCGTGGCCGGGCCGCCCGCGCGGGCACGGTGCGCGAATGTCCAGCCGAACGGTTCGCCATTGATCAGGCAGATGTTCTGGAACAGCGTGCCGTTGGTATTGGCGTTCATTTCGGCAAAGACCACGCCGGCATAGGCAGGAACACTGCTGAAATTGGTATCCCAAAGCTCGATTTCGCCCGTCGTGGAACTCCACCCCGTAACCGAGGCAATCGGCAGGATCTCATAGTTTGGCGCGCCGGGTCCGGCGGGATCGTTGGCCTCGAACGAAGGGTTCTCCAGCGCGCGCAGCTGGGCATGGGCGGGCGCGGCAAGGCAGATGGCCAGCAAGGCCAAAGCGGCCAGCAGAGCCGCGCGGATCATGCGATGCGGCAATGCTTGCGGCACTATGGCTCCCCGATGCACCCGTCATGCGGGCCCTACGGGTATTCCCCTAGCGCCGCTTAGCGCCCCTGCATATCCCGCGCTTCTTCGGGCACGCGCACTTCCAGCCCATCGAGCGCTTCGGTCAGCACGATCTGGCACGAAAGGCGGCTGGTGCGCGTCACCCCGGCGGCGAGGTCAAGCATGTCTTCCTCGTCATCGCTCGCCGCATCAAGCTTGCCGAACCATTCCGCCGCCACGACGACATGGCAGGTGGAGCAGGCCATCTGCCCCTCGCACGTGCCTTCGAGCGGCAGCCCCGCGTTCTGGCCCACTTCGAGCAGGCGCGTGCCCGGTGCGGCTTCGGCCGCGATGCGCTGGTCCTGCGCGGTGATGAAGGTGACCTTGACCATGGCTACAACGCTCCCTGCGCATCCAGTGCCGCGTTGATCGCGGTGGCGGCCCGTTCAAGATCCTCTGCCCGTGTATAGCGTCCGAAGCCGATCCGGATCGCGGTTTTCGCTTCCCTGTCGGAAAGTCCGAGCGCGCGCAAGACATGGCTGGGTCGGCCCGAGCCGCTGGCGCAGGCCGAACCTGCGGAAATCGCCAGAGTGCGGCAATCCGACATCAGTCTGGCCACATCGAGGCCATCGCGGCGAACATTGAGATTGCCGTGCCAGCGCGCCTCGGCACTGCCGTTCAGCGTCCAGCCGGCGAACAGCGCAAGGGCTTGTTCCCACAGGCTCTCCACGTGTTTTGCATCGCTTTCCCGCAGACTTGTGCACAGGGCGGCCGCTGCGCCGAACCCGGCACAGAGCGCGGGCGAAAGCGTGCCAGAGCGCAAGCCCCCCTCCTGCCCGCCGCCGTGGATGAGCGGCGCGAGCGCCACGCCATCGCGCACCCACAGCGCGCCGATGCCCTTTGGGCCATGGAGCTTGTGCGCGGAAATCGCGATCAGGTCAGCATTTGCGGGCGGGGCAAGCTTGCCCGCCCCTTGCACCGCATCGCACAGAAACAGCGCGCCCGCCGCGTGGGCTTCTTCGGCCAGTGCTGCGACGGGCTGCACTGTGCCGATCTCGTTGTTGACCTGCATGACGGCGACAAGGCCAGTGCCCGCCGGGATCGCCGCGTCCGCCGCCACCAGCCCGTCCGCCCCCACCGGCAGCACCGCGCAGGCCGGATCGGCAAAGCGCGCGGTATCGAGCACGGCAGCATGTTCGATGGCGGAGACCGCCATCCGCTTCGCCCCGCAGCCCAGAATGGCGAGATTGAGCGCCTCAGTCGCACCGGAGGTGAAGGTCACCCGCCCACCCGGCGGGAACAGCGCAGCCACCTGCTCGCGCGCCAGTTCCACCGCAGCGGCAGCGGCGCGGCCCGGACGGTGGGGGCTGTGAGGGTTGGCGAAGCCGTCTTCCGAGAGCCAGCGCAGCATCGCCTCGCGCGCTTCGGGGGCGAGCGGGGTGGTCGCCTGATAGTCGAGGTAGATCATCCTCTGATCTCCCGCCATGCGCTCAGAAACGCAGCGATCTCGCCATCCGTCGTCTCGCGCCCGATGGACACGCGGATCACTTCGCCCGCATGGGGATA
>JBIPOH010000263.1:0-4747 GCA_044379435.1 Novosphingobium sp. | reverse complement strand
CAGAATCCCTTTGCCCGGCTGATGCTGGCCGAAGCGCAGCTGGCGGTGGGTGATGCCGCAGGGTCGCTGCGCACCCTGCGGCCGCTGTCCGATAGCGTGCTGGCGGGCCAGCGCGAGCTTGATCTGGCCGTGCGGGCCGCCCGCGCGGCCAATGACCCAGCGGCTGGCCCGCTGCTGGCCCGGTTGCAGGCGCCGCAGCTGAAACGCAACGAACAGCTTGCGGCTGCCGCGCAGGCCGCGCTCATGCGCCAGGACTGGAAGGCCGCGCTGGCCGGCTATGCCCAGATTCCGGGGTATGATGGTGATGCCGAAGTGCTGCGGCGCATGGCCACCGCTGCCATCAAGACAGGTGATGCCGATGGCGCGCTGCGTCAGGCCGACAAGGCGCTCGAACTGGCGCCGCGCAACCCCGACATGCTCCACACCGCAGCGCTCGTCCGGCTCGAAACCGGGCGTGACCGCGATCTGATGCTGCGTCTGATGAAGGAGGCCAGCCGCCTCGATCCGGCCAATCGCCTGTTCCGCGCTGATCTTGCGCGAGCGGAAGCGGCTTCCGGTTAGAGCCTAATGGCGTAGCGGATGGCTGGGCGGATGTCGAAGCGTTCGGGCAAATACGCCCCGAACGCTACCTCAAGCCGCAACGATGGCCCTCGTTCCCGGTGGCGGGCGCCCGTCCCGCCCTTCAGGAGCGCGTGGCGCGCGTCCTGAAGGGCGGGGTGAGGCAGAGGGGTATTGTTCAGGTATCGAGGTCGCTGATGATCAGCTGCGGCGGCGGCGGCGCGCCAGAGCGAGGCCGACGAAGCCAAGGCCCATCATGCCGAGCATGCCCGGCTCGGGAACCTGCGTGCCGCCAGTGGAACCGCCCGAGGTGGAACCGCCCGAAGTCGTGCTGGTCGAACCGCCCGAAGTGGTCGAGCTCGAACCGCCCGAGGTCGTGGTGGTCGAGCCGCCCGAGGTGGTCGAGGTGGTGCCGCCCGAGGTGGTGCTCGAAGACGTTGTGGTGGTGCCGCCCGAGGTCGAGGTGGTGGTCGTGCCGCCCGTGGTCGAAGATGTCGTGGTGCCGCCGGTGGTGGTGCCGCCCGTGGTGCTCGAGCTCGAGCTCGAGCTGCCGCAGCTGCCCTTATGGCCGCAGTTGCAATAGTGGGTGTGCTTCCACCAGGTGGCCGAAGCCGGCGTGCTCATCATGGCCGTGCCGATCAGGACGGCGGAAGTCAGAAGAATGCGCTTCATTGTGTTGTCCCCTTGCCAGAAGCTTTGATCACACGAACCCGCTTGATAGGCCCCTGTGGTTAAACCCTGACAAAGCAAACTTGATGCCAATTACGCGTTTCTGCCGATTTTGCTGGTTAACGGGGATTTGGAATGAGTCCACCTGTAAAGATTGCCGACGCAGAAGCCGCTCAATTCTGGCGCTGGGCCACGTCGCTCATGAAGCGCACGGCATTGCCTTCGGCCAGCCAGCCGGCCTCAGCCGATAGGGCGCCCAGCATCTCGATCAGGTCGTCCTGTTCGGCCTTGGCATAGTTTCCCAGCACATAGCCGGTCACCCGGTCCTTGTGTCCGGGGTGCCCGATGCCAAGCCGCACGCGCTGGAAATCGGGGCCGATATGCTGGTCGATGGAGCGCAGGCCATTGTGCCCGGCATGGCCGCCGCCCTGCTTCACCTTCACCTTGAACGGCGCCAGATCCAGCTCATCATGAAACACGGTGAGCGCATCCGGCCCCAGCTTGTAGAAGCGCAGCGCCTCGCTCACCGCGCGGCCGCTTTCGTTCATGAAGGTGGCGGGCTTGAGCAGGACAATGCGCTGCCCGTTCACGCGGCCATCCTGCACCCAGCCCTGAAATTTCTTCTGGACCGGGCCGAAGCCGTGCACTTCTGCGATGGTATCAAGCGCCATGAAGCCGACATTGTGCCGGTGAAGCGCATATTGGGGTCCCGGATTGCCGAGGCCGACCCAGAGCTGCATGGCGAGGGTCTTTCTATGCGGAAAGGCTGGCGGGAAGCGGCTCGATCAGCCGGTGGGTTGACCGGTCCCCCAACCATGGGCGGAGGGACCGGTCACCGTATCATGGGCAGCGCAAGGCTGCCGGCATCAGTGCCTTGCGGCGATCAGATGCGCAGGAAATCGGCGTGGAGCGGACGCTCCGAAACCGGGTGGAAGGCAAAGTCCTTGGGCTGGGTGCGCACGGTGACGCCGCCCACGGTGAGCTCGATCACGGAATCGAAGAACTTGCCGGTGCCAAGCTGGCGGCGCAGTTCCTTTTCCTCGACGTGGATCGAAACCGGATCCTGATTGCCGCCATAGATTACGGCGGGAGTGCGGCCTTCGCGGCGCAGTGCTCGGGAGGCTCCCTTGCCAGCCCGATCGCGCGCCTCGGCCGGCAGATGCAGCGTATCGCTCATGTACCTGTACCTTCACGTTATAGTATTGAACCGATTTCCATGCGCCACGCCTCCAGGGATGACCATGCGCGCCGGAAGCGGCGGCCCTTAGCGGATGCAGTGGAAAAAGCAAGGGCGCGCGGGAATCTCAGTACACCCGCTGCACCGTCCACCCGCGCGCTTCGAGCAGTCGGGGCAGGCCATCGACCCCCGCGACATGCGCCGCGCCCACCGCGATGAATGGCCTTGCGCCGTCTTTCAGCATGGCATCGATCTGGTTCGCCCAATCGAGATTGCGCCGGGTGAGCAGTGCGGCGCGCAAGGCAGGATCAGCGAGGAAGCCGGTCTGCGCCTCGCGCGCGATGCCCAGTTCATCCCCGCGCAGCCACAGCGCCAGCATGTCGGCCTCGTCGGCCCGGTTGTCGGCCGCCTCGTGCGCCACTTGCTCCAGCAGCACAGTCTGCGCGCGCGGCGGGAGCGCATCGAAAATGCCGAACTGGCTGTCGATGGTCTCCAGCCCCACAACGGGCTTTGCCCCGATCACGCGGCGCAACTCGGGCTCCACGCCGCTGTCGGGCTCCATCCCCTGCTTGAGGCCGCCGATGGCCGCAATCTGCAGCGCCACCGCCCAGCTTTCCTGATCCTTGAACTGCCCATCCTGCAAGGAAAGCGCCTTGTAGACCTTGGCCAGATCGCTGCGGAACTTCGGCCCCACCCGCGCACTGGGCGGCGGCAGATCGGGCGTGAATGCAAGCCGGCCCAGCGCCACGCCTGCAATATCGGAGTTCAGCGGTTCGCCGATTTCCAGAACCAGCCGGTCTGCAGCGGCCATGGCTTGATCGATGGCAGGCCGCCGCCATGATGTGCCGCGGGGCAGCGCGTGGACCGTGCCAAACAGCCAGCCCCGCACATCGTCGACCCCTGCATTGCGGTTCGTGATAGCCCAGAGCGCGACCTTGGCAGGCTCGGCCGGCGGGGGCTTGGCCGCACCGCAAGCCGCCAGGGCGATCAGCAGCGCGGCTGCCAGCAGGCAGGCCGCCAACAGCTGCGTAAGGCGCGGGAGGGGAGAGATGAGGCGCGTCATGGCCGCACCGGGATGGACCAACCGCGCAGGAGAGGCAAGGACCCCGGCGCGAACTGTGCCGCGTCCTTGATTGGGCCCTGATGATTGGCCCCGGTTGATTTGAACCGGCCAATCGGCCAAAGCGCGCGGGCCATGGCCGAACCTCAAAACACACCGACCCAGCCGCCTCAGGGCTCCCCGCTGAGCGTGCAGGACATGATCCTCGCGCTCCACGCCTATTGGGGCGCGCACGGCTGCCTGATCCTCCAGCCGTATGACATGCGCATGGGCGCGGGCACGTTCCACCCCGCCACGACGCTGCGCTCGCTCGGGCCAAGCCCATGGAACGCGGCCTACGTCCAGCCCAGCCGCCGCCCGACCGACGGGCGCTACGGCGAAAACCCCAACCGGCTGCAGCATTATTACCAGTATCAGGTGATCATGAAGCCTAGCCCGGCGGACTTCCAGAACCTCTACCTCGGCAGCCTGTTCGCCATCGGCATCGACCCGCTGCTCCACGATATCCGCTTTGTTGAGGACGATTGGGAATCGCCCACGCTCGGCGCATGGGGGCTGGGCTGGGAAGTGTGGTGCGACGGCATGGAAGTCTCGCAGTTCACTTATTTCCAGCAGATGGGCGGCTTCGATTGCAAGCCCGTCGCGGGTGAATTGACCTATGGCCTCGAACGCCTCGCGATGTATATCCAGGGCGTCGACAACGTCTACGACCTCGCCTTCAACAATCACGGCGTTAGCTACGGCGACGTGTTCCTTGAAAACGAACGTCAGATGTCGACGTGGAACTTCGAGGTGGCAGACACCGACACCCTGTTCGAAGGTTTCCGCCGCGCTGAGGCTGAATGCCGCAAGGCGCTGGAGGCCAAAGTGCCCATCGCCGCTTATGAGCAGGCGATCGAGGCGAGCCACCTGTTCAACCTGCTGCAAGCGCGCGGCGTGATCTCGGTGCAGGAACGCGCCAGCTACATGGGCCGGGTGCGCGATCTCGCGCGCGGTTCGTGCGAGGGCTACATGGAGAAGTACCGCCCCGAATGGGAAGCGCAGTTTCCGGGGTGGACGGCATGAGCACTTCTGATTTCCTCCTCGAACTGCGCTCCGAAGAAATCCCCGCGCGGATGCAGGCCGGCGCGCGCGCCGATCTGGAAAAGCTCTTCCGCCGCGAGATGCAGGCCGCTGGCCTTGCCGTGGGCGATATCACCATCTGGTCCACCCCCCGCCGCCTGACGCTGATCGCGCGCGGCCTTCCGCTCGCGACCGAGGCGGTGCACGAGGAAACAAAGGGT
>JBIPOH010000035.1:0-15933 GCA_044379435.1 Novosphingobium sp. | reverse complement strand
GAATGTCTACCCGGCGCTGGTGCGGCGGCGGATGGGAATGGACTTCACGCAGGCCGACAAGCTGCAGCAACTGACCTGGCGCGGGCGCTATGCCGAGTTCAATCTGGTCTATGACCGGGGCACGCTGTTTGGCCTCAAGACCGGCGGAAACATCGACGCGATCCTGATGAGCCTGCCGCCTGAGGCGAACTGGGTTTGAGGTAGCTGGACCCCGAATTCGGGGTGACGGGAAACGCAGGGGCAGTCTCCGGAAAATGGGGACTGTCCCTATTTTTTGGCCCTATTTTTTGGCCCTATTTTTTGGCCGTGGCGGGCGCCCATGTGGTCCAGACGAGGCCCATCAGAATCGCGGCCGGGATCGGCATCAGATTGAGGCCCAGCGGCAGCGCGGCGGCGCGGGTGGCGAGGGGGGAGAGCCAGATCAGGACCAGCAGGGTCTTTTCCCATGGCCGCCAGCCCATGCTGCGGCCCATGCCGACAAGGAAGGCAATCGGCATGATGAGGAACGGCAGATCGTAGCTGAACAGATAGGGCGAGGCGAGCGCGGTGGCGGCGAGGAGCATGGCGCCCGCGGCTTCATCCGACGGGGCGCGGCGCCAGTAAAGGCAGGCAAGGCTGCCTGCGATCAGCGTGATGATACCCTGCCCGATCATCGCGGCGGTGGGGCCGAACAGGACGCGCAAGGCGGCAAACGGCGTGCACATGCGCAAGAAGAATTCGCTGCCCGTCTGGTTCATCAGGATCTGGCTGACTTCGAAGCTCTGCGGATAGGCGCGCCACGTTTCGATCCCGAACACCGCGAGCGAGGCGAGGCATAGCGCGGCGGCAGAGGCAGCGGCGGCGGCCATGGCGGTCCATTTGCGGCCCGCAGCGAGCCAGAAGGGGACGAGGAGCGCGAGGTGCGGCTTGATGATGAGGAGGCCAAGCAGCGCGCCCGAGAGCGCCTGCGAGCGGCCTAGCGCAAGGACACCGCCGATCAGCAGTGCGCCCGTGATGAAGCCGTTCTGCGCATGGCTGGCGGCGAGATAGGCGGCGGGGAAGGCGAGGACCACCAGCGCCCCGGTGGCTCCCGCATTTGGCAGCGCGCGGCGGGCGACGAGGAACCAGAGCGCCCAGCCCGCGAGCGCCCAGACGATCCACGCGGCGGCATAGGGCATCAGCCCCAGGGGCGCGGTGAGGAACAGGTAGGGCGGCGGATTGACATAAGCGACCATCTGGCCGGTGCCCGCCGCCATCTGCGCGGCGTGCTCTGCGGCAAGATCGTAGACACGCGGCGCGGCGCCGATGGCGAGCAGGCGGCCCGCGCCCCAGAACGCGAGGAAATCGCTGCCGACGGTGCCGGTTGCCTCGCGGAACACCTTCACCATCATGGGCACGTAGGCGACGAGGATCATGGCGGCGTAGATGCGCACGCGGGTGCCATCGAGCCAGTGGAGGGTGCGCAGATTGGCCTTGAGCCGTGCGCCGAGGTCTTGTTCGCTCATTGCTGTCCTACGTGCCGCCGCGGTCTCGCCATGGCAACATGGGTTGTGAAAGATTTGCGGGATGGAGGCATTTTCGCTTGTCGGGAGCCGCAGCGAGGGGCCATCTAGCGTAGAGATGCTGCGCCAGTACGAACTTGTCGAACGCGTGCTCGCCTATGATCCCGATGCGGATGAGGCGATGCTGAACCGCGCCTATGTCTATACCGTGCAGAAGCATGGCTCGCAAAAGCGTGCCTCGGGCGATCCATACTTCTCGCACCCGGTCGAGGTGGCGGGCCTGATGACCGAGCTCAAGCTCGATCAGGAGACGATCATCACCGCGCTGCTCCACGATACGGTGGAGGATACCCTCGCCACGGTGGAAGAGGTGGAGCGCCTGTTTGGCCCCGAAGTGGCGCGGCTGGTCGATGGGGTGACCAAGCTCTCCAAGATCGAGACGATGAGCGACAAGGAGCGCGCGGCGGAAAACCTGCGCAAGTTCCTGCTGGCGATGAGCGAAGACTTGCGCGTGCTGCTGGTGAAGCTGGCGGACCGGCTGCACAACATGCGCACGCTGCACTACATCAAGAGCGAGGAAAAGCGCCGCCGCATCGCGCGCGAGACGATGGAGATCTACGCCCCGCTGGCCGAGCGCGTGGGCATGTACGAATACATGCGTGAGATGCAGCTTCTGGCGTTCGAGCAGCTGGAGCCGGAAGCCCATGCCACGATCACCGGGCGGCTGTCCGCTATCAAGAGCGAGGAGGGCGGGCAAGTTGGCTCGATTGCGCTTTCGATCAAGCAGGCGCTGGCCGAAACGGGGCTGAAAGTGGAGGTTTCGGGGCGCGAGAAGCATCCGTTCTCGATCTGGCGCAAGATGGCCGAGCGCCACGTGAGCTTCGAGCAGATCTCCGACATCATGGCATTTCGCGTGCTGACCGAGAGCGCGGAGGATTGCTACACCGCGCTGGGGCTGCTGCACCGGACCTGGCAGATGATCCCCGGCCGGTTCAAGGACTATATCTCCACGCCCAAGATGAACGGCTACAAGGGCCTGCACACTTCGCTGATCTATAACAATGCGATGCGCGTCGAAGTTCAGATCAAGACGCGGGAGATGCACCGGATCAACGAGTTCGGTCTTGCTGCGCACTGGGCCTACAAGCAGGGCGGGCGACCCGACGGCCAAGTGGGCTGGGTGCGCGATCTGGTCGAGATTCTCGAAGCGAGCAACGACGCGGACGAACTGCTCGAAAACACCAAGATGGCGATCTATCAGGACCGCATCTTTGCCTTCACCCCCAAGGGCGCGCTCTATCAGCTGCCCAAGGGCGCGACGCCAATCGATTTTGCTTTTGCCGTGCACACCAATCTGGGCGCGCAGGCAGTGGGCGCGAAGATCAACGGGCGGCACGTGCCGCTGCGCACCACGCTGGGTAATGGCGACGTGGTGGAGATCATCAAGAGCCGCAGCAGCGAGCCGCAGCTTTCGTGGCTGGCGTTTGTCGTCACGGGCAAGGCGCGCGCCGCGATCCGCCGGGCGGTGCGCCAGAAGGAGCGCGCCGAAATCGCCGAGATCGGGCGCAAGCTCTATGAGGAGATCGCCGACCGCCTGCCGAGCAAGATCGGCAAGAAGGCGCTGGCCGATGCGATCAAGCGGCTTAAATTTGCCAATGAGGAAGAGCTGATGGTCGCCATCGGCAGCGCCAAGATCGACGACCGGCAAGTGATGGAAGCGCTGGTGCCCGGGAGCGCGGCGAACCAGCCCGCGACCGACACCTGGCCAAGCCAGCAGCGCGCGATTGCGGTGCGCGGCCTTACGCCCGGCATGGCGTTCAAGCTGGCCGATTGCTGCCATCCCGTGCCGGGGGACCGCATCGTCGGCCTGAGGCGCATGGGCAAGGGCGTGGAGGTCCATGCGATCGACTGCATGAGCCTGGCCAATGGCGTCGATGCCGACTGGATCGACCTTTCCTGGGACGCACGCACCGACGGCGCGGTGGGCCGGATCAGGGCCGAGCTTTACAACCGGCCGGGCACGCTGGCGGAAATGGCGGGCGTGTTTGCCAAGAACCACGCCAATGTCGTGAATTTGGAAATGACTCAGCGGGAGAACCCGTTCCACACCTATGAAGTCGACCTCGAAGTGCGCGATCTGGCGCACCTGACGCGGATCGTGAGCGCGCTGCGGGCGAGTGATGCGGTGGCACAGGCGGATCGGATTTGAGGGCCGGGCTTATCCTTGCCGGCGCGGCGGCCTTGTCAGGGGCCGGGGCGCAGGCTGCCGACCGCGCGCCGGATGCCGAGACACGTGCATGGTGGGCGCTTACGGAGGAGCTTTCTTCCGATGCCATGGAAGGCCGCGATACCGGATCGCCGGGCTATGACCGTGCGGCGGCGGTGGTGGCGAAGCGCTTTGCCGAGGCCGGGCTGCAGCCTGCGGGGGAGAACGGCAGCTGGTTCCAGAGCATTCCGTTCGAAGACCTGCGGCTGGATGAGGCAGCGTCGCGTTTTTCGATTGGCCGCAAGCAGTTGCGCTTCAACCGGGATTTGACGCTTTCGGCACTCGAACTGGCCCCGTTGCGGTTCTCTGTCGCGGTTACCTTTCGTGGATATTGCAGCGCCGGGGAGATTGGCGACGTGCGGGGCAAACTGGTGGTTTGCTATGGCCGCCCCACACCCGCGCGGCTCAAGGGTTTTGATCGGGCCAAAGCCCTGCAGGAAGCCGGTGCAGCGGGCATGTTGCTGATTGCGGCGCCGGGCCTGCCGGGCGAGCCTATCCGCTGGCCGTTTGCCTATTCGCGCAGCGTTTCGCCCGCACCCGACCGCGAGACGGCGACGGAGGCCTCACCAAAGTTCCTTGTCGGAACATTCAACCCGGAAAGCCTTGCGCGGCTGACGCCGCGGGCGGCGCAGATCCTGCGCAAGGGCCGTGTTGGTGCGGATCTTCCGCGCTTGGAACTGGGCCGGGCGGCGGCGCGGCTGCTCGTTGAGCGGCGCCGGACGCGTTCGGCCAATGTGCTGGGCCTGTTGCCGGGCACCGATCCGGCGCTGGCGGATCAGGTGATCGTGATCGCGGCGCACCTCGATGGCTATGGCCGGGGCGAGCCTGTGAACGGCGATGCCATCTATAATGGCACACTTGATGACGCGGCCTATGTTGCGCTGCTGGAGCAGTTTGCCGCGATGCGGGCGGGGAAGGGGCTGAAACGGCCGGTGCTGTTTGCAGTGTTTACCGGCGAGGAGAAAGGGCTGTGGGGTTCGCGCTGGTTTGTGGACCATCCAACCGTGCCGCTGAATCGCCTTGCGGCGGTGATCAACCTTGATCAGGTTCGGCCGCTCTATCCGCTGAAGCTGATGACGGTGCATGGCCTTAAGGAAAGCTCGCTGGGTGATCTGGTGCGCACAGTGGCGGGCACGCAGCAGATTGCGGTGCAGGAAGACCCGGAGCCCGAGCGCAATTTGCTCCGCCGTTCGGACAACTGGCCGCTGATGGAAGCGGGGGTGCCGGGGGCGAGCTTTGTGTTTGCGACCTATGATGCCGTTTCAAAGGCAAGGTACCGGGACTGGTACGAACGACGCTATCATCACCCAGCAGACGACCTTTCGACGCCAGTCGATTGGCAGGCAGCGGCCGATTTCAACCGCTTCTTCATCGCGCTGACCGAAGTGGCGGCAGATGCGCCCGGACAGTTTCAATGGCATCCGGGGGGCCGGCCGGGTAAGCGCTGATGCGCTCCCCAGCCAGCCTGCGCTCCCGCCTACCAGAAGATATCGTAGACCGCGTCGACCACTTCGCCTGAGTAGAGATCGACGAGCAGCGCATCGTTGTAGTAGCGCACCCAGCGGTAGGGGCCGTCTGCGGGGGGCAGGCGGAAGGCCCAGGGGTCGGCGATCCAGTAGCGCTGGTCGAAGAACGGCTGGCCGATCATCACGCCAATGTTGAAGCGGCTGTAGGACCAGTTGCTCCACGGCGCAGAGTAGAAGCCGATGCTGAAGGCGCTGCGGTGGCGGTTGCGCCAGCCCAGCCAGTCATAGCGGTTGTCACGCCGCCAGCGGTCGCGGTCCCAGGCGCGCCAGTTGTTGTTGCCCCAGCGGTTGTTGTTCCAGCCATTGCCCCGCCAGCCGCTGTTGGCCCAGCGGTTGTTGTTCCAGCGGTTGTCCTGCCAGCCGTTGCCCCGCCAATTGTTGCCGCGCCAATCGTTGTTGCTCCACTGGCGGCCGCGCCAGTTGTCGCGATCCCGGCGGCCATCGCCGTCCCTGTCACGGTTCCAGTTGCGGTCACGGTTCCAGTTGCGGTCCTGGTTGCCGCCGCGATCGCGGTTCCAGTTGCGATCGCCGTCGCGGTTGCCGCTGCGATCACGGTTCCAGTTGCCGCTTGCGGGGCGGTCATTGTTGCCACGCCAATCCCGGTCACGCCCGTTGTTGCCGCGGTCGTTGCCGTCGCGGCCCATGTTGGCCCGGCCCTCATTGGCCCGACCCTCATTGCCCCGGCCAGCATTTCCGCGTGCCGGATCGACATAGGAGGGGTTGCGGGTGCCCCACGAAGGGGCGGTGCCTGCCCCCACGCCTGCACCTGCGAAAACCGGCTGGCCGCGCGGCGCGATGCCATTGCCCCGGTCGCCGCGTTCGCGGTCTGCGCCGCGGTTCCAGTTGCCCGGATTGGCCGGCTGGCGCGCAGGCTGGCTGTAGGTCTGATTCGTCGGGTAGTTACTACCAGCCGAGCGGCCGCTCCACGCGGGCTGCGCATTGGCGGAAGGACTGCGGCTCTGCCATGCCGGGGCCTGCGCGGGGGACGCCCGCTCCGTCCGCTCCATGCGCGCGGCCCGGCCTGCGCCGCGCTCGCCCCGGTCCACACGTTCCTGCGCGCTGGCGGCGGCGGGCAGCAGCATGGCGGTGCCCAGCGCAAGGGCGAGAAGGGCAGAAGCGCTGCTTTTCAGAATGGACTTGGTGGCCATGATCCCGGCTCCGGTTGCGTAGGGCCGCGACTCGTTCGCGGTCTCTGATGCAACCGGGCTATACCATGGGGGCTGTCGTGCGGATGAACCAAGACCGGATCATCCGTTCATGCTGGAAGCTTTCAACATGAACGGATGAGGATGGGTCAGCGCGTCAGCTTCTTGTAGGCCAGACGCGTCGGGCGGTCTGCCGCATCTCCCAGACGGCGGCGCTTGTCTTCCTCGTAAGCCTCGAAGTTGCCTTCGAACCATTCGACGTGGCTGTCGCCCTCGAACGCGAGGATGTGGGTGGCGAGGCGATCGAGGAAGAAGCGGTCGTGGCTGATGACCACGGCGCAGCCCGCGAAGTTCTCGATGGCTTCTTCCAAGGCGCGCAGCGTTTCGACGTCGAGGTCGTTGGTCGGCTCGTCGAGCAGGAGGACGTTGCCGCCCTGCTTAAGCATCTTGGCGATGTGGACGCGGTTGCGTTCACCGCCCGAAAGCTTGCCGACGTTCTTCTGCTGGTCCTGACCCTTGAAGTTGAACGCGCCGACATAAGCGCGCGTGCTCATGTCCTGCTTGTTGACCTTCATGTAATCGAGCCCGTCGGAGATTTCCTCCCAGACGTTCTTCTTCGGGTCGAGGTGATCACGGCTCTGGTCGACATAGCCGAGGCGGACGGTCTGGCCGATCTCGATCGTGCCGCTGTCGGGCTGTTCCTGTCCGGTGATGAGCTTGAACAGCGTGGACTTGCCCGCGCCGTTCGGCCCGATGATCCCGACGATGCCGCCCGGCGGCAGCAGGAACGAAAGGTCTTCGAACAGGAGCTTGTCGCCAAAGGCCTTGGAGATACCCTTGGCCTCGATCACCTTGCTGCCGAGGCGTTCGGGTACCTGAATGACGATCTGGGCCTTGTTAACCGCGCGGTTTTCGGTTGATTCCACCAGCTGATCGAAGGCCTTGATGCGCGCCTTGCTCTTGGTCTGGCGGCCCTTGGTGCCCGCACGAATCCACTCGAGCTCGTCCTTGATCGCCTTTTGCTTGGAGGTGTCCTCGCGCTCTTCCTGCTCGAGCCGCTTGGCCTTGGCTTCCAGGTAGGTCGAGTAGTTGCCCTCGTATGGGAAGTATTTTCCGCGATCGAGTTCGAGGATCCAGCCGACGACGTTGTCGAGGAAGTAGCGGTCGTGGGTGATCATCAGCACCGCGCCGGCATATTCCTTGAGGTGGTTTTCCAGCCAGTTGACGCTTTCGGCGTCGAGGTGGTTGGTCGGCTCGTCGAGCAGCAGGATCGAGGGCTTCTGGATCAGCAGGCGGGTGAGCGCGATGCGGCGCTTTTCACCGCCCGAGAGGTTCTCGACCGACCAATCGCCCGGCGGGCAGCGCAGTGCTTCCATCGCGATTTCGAGCTGATTGTCGAGCGTCCAGCCATCAACCGCGTCGATCTTGTCCTGCAGTTCGGCCATTTCAGCGCCCAGCGCATCGAAATCGGCGTCCTCTTCGGCCATTTCCATGCCGATCTGGTTGAACCGCTCGACCATGTCCGCCGTGGCGCGCGCGCCGTCCTTGACGTTTTCGAGCACGGTCTTGGTGGTGTCGAGCTGCGGCTCCTGCTCGAGGTAGCCGACGGTGATGTGCTCGCCCGGCCACGCCTCACCCGTGTAGTCCTTGTCGATCCCGGCCATGATCTTGATCAGCGTGGACTTGCCCGCGCCGTTGGGGCCGACGATGCCGATCTTGGCGCCCTGATAGAACTGCAGGCTGATGTTGCTCAGCACCGGCTTGGGCGCGCCGGGGAAAGTCTTGGTCATGTTCTTCATGACGTAGGCGTACTGGGCAGCCATGCGCGGGTCCTTGATCTACCGGATTTGCGGAGTTTGCCCGCGCTCTACAGAGGTGCGCGCTGTCGGGCAAGCGGGGGCTGCACGAGCGGAGGCGGTGTCGATCCTTGTCCAAGGTTCTGATAGAGCGGGGTGATGGTCCGCACCGGGCGCCATTATCGGGGAGTTATGGAATGAAGCGTTTTGCCTGCAATCTGGCGCTGGCAGTGCTGGCTGTTCCCGGCGCGGCAATGGCGGCTGATGCGCCCGCAGATGTTGCGTGGGACTTCGTGGCCGGGTTGACCAGCGAGGTTGGCCAGCGGCTGGCGGGGAGCGAGGCAGAAGCGCGCGGGCGGGACTGGGCGGCAGAGCGGTTGAAAGCGCTGGGCTTCCGTAACGTTAAGATCGAGCGTGCCGTAACGCGCGCTTATGTGCGCGGGACGGACAAAGCGCGGCTGGTTTCGCCCGTGCCGCAGATGCTGGCGGTTACGGCACTGGGCTTCAGCGGTGCGACGCCGGACGCGGGGATCGAGGCGGAGGTGGTCTATTTCCCTTCGCTTGCAGACCTGAAGACGGTTCCCGCAGGATCGCTGGCGGGCAAGATCGTGTTTCTGGACCATGCCATGAAGGCGGCGCAGGATGGCAGCGGCTATGGGCCATATGGGCGGGCGCGGCGCGAGGGGCCGGCGGTCGCCTCGGCCAAGGGCGCTGCGGCTATCGTGATCCGCTCGATCGGAACCGACAGCCACCGCAATCCGCACACGGGGGGCACGAATTTCCCGGCGGGTGTTGCGCCCATTCCTGCGGGCGCGATTTCCAATCCGGATGCGGACATGCTCGTTCGGCTGGTGGGCAAGAGCAAAGTGCTGCGACTGGCGCTGACACTGACGGGCAAGACCGCCGAGAGCCTGCCGACGGGCAATGTGATCGGCGACCTGCCCGGGCGCGATCCGGCGCTGCCGCCGATCCTTGTGGCGTGCCATCTCGATAGCTGGGATCTGGGCACGGGCGCGGTCGACGACGGCGCGGGCTGCGCGATCATCACTGCGGCGGCACTCAAGGCGCAAACGGGCGGAGCACCGCTGCGCACAATCCGCGTGCTGATGGCGGGCGCGGAAGAGATCGGCGCGGCAGGCGGCGCGGCTTATGCCAAGGCGCATCCCGAGCAGCACGGCCTTGCGATGGAAAGCGATTCCGGCGCGGACCGCGTTTGGCGCGCGGAACTGAAGTTCGCGCCCGCTAACGCCGCTTTGGCAGACAAGGTCGCCGCCGCACTAGCGCCGCTGGGCATTCCGCGTGGGCGTGGCTCTGTGGAAGGCGGCGCGGATATCGGCGCGGTGATCGCGGCGCAGAAGCTGGCGGTCATCGACCTCAATCAGGACATGACGCGCTATTTCGATCTGCACCATACGCCGGACGACACGCTCGACAAGATTGATCGTGCCGCGCTGGCGCAGAACGTGGACGCTTGGGCGGCGGTGCTGGGCGTGGTGGCGAACGCGGCGGAGGATATTGCGCCGGTGGAGTAAGGGGTTCAGCTTGTGTTTGGCCCCTCTCCCAACCCTCTCCCCTGAAGGGGAGAGGGCCTTCTTGTCTGATCAGATGCGTTCGATGATGATCGCGGGGGCCATGCCGCCCGCCGCGCACATCGTCACGAGGCCGTAGCGCCCGCCCGAGCGTTCGAGTTCATCGAGCGCGGTGCCGATGAGGATCGAGCCGGTGGCGCCGATCGGGTGGCCGAGCGCCATGGCGCCGCCGTTGATGTTCACCTTGGCGCGGTCAAGCTCCAGATCGCGGATGAACTTTTCAGCGACGACGGCGAAGGCCTCGTTGATTTCCCAGACGTCGATGTCTTCCTTGGTCAGGCCTGCCTTGGCCAGCACCTTCTTGGCGGCAGGCACCGGCGCATTGAGCATCAGCGTGGGATCATCGCCCTGGTTGGCATAGGCGACGATGCGCGCGCGCGGCTTCAGCCCGTGCTTTTCGGCATAAGCGGGCGAGGTGATGAGGAGCGCGGCGGCGCCATCGACCACGCCCGACGAGTTGCCCGCGTGGTGGACGGGCTTGATGTCGACGTCGGGATAGCGGCGGTTGATCTGCCCACGGAAGGTCATCCCGCCGCCGAGATCGAAGTCCATCATCCCGGCGAACGCGGGCTTGAGGCTGGCAAGCCCTTCGGCAGTTGTTTCGGGGCGGGGGAATTCCTCGCGGTCCAGAGCGACAGTGCCGTCTTCGTTGAGCACGGGCACGACCGACTTGTTGAAACGGCCTTCCTTGATCGCAACATCGGCGCGCTGCTGGCTGACCAATGCAAGTGCATCGAGCGCTTCGCGGTCAATACCCTCGATGGTGGCGATGGCATCGCCGCAGATGCCCTGGTGCGACTGCGGGTGCAGTTCATCGAGGGCCTTGTTGCCCGAGCCCATCAGGCGCGGCGGGAAGCCGGCGTTGGCGTTGGCCGCCGCATGGGCCGCGGTGAAGCTCATCATTTCGGTGCCGCCTGCGATCACGCAATCTTCCATGCCCGACATGACCGTGGCCGCGGCAAGGTTCACCGAGGTGATGCCGCCGCCGCAGAACCGATCAAGCGTGGTGCCGCTGGCGCTGATATCAAAGCCTGCTGCCAGCGCGGACATGCGGCCCAGATCGCCGCCCTGCTTGTCGACCTGGCTGGAAGTCGACCAGATGATGTCGTCCACGGTCGAGGTGTCGAGCTTGTTGCGCTCGGCGATGGCCTTCATCACCGTGGCGGCGAGGTGCTGCGGGTGCAGGTGCGATAGCGCGCCCTTGCCGGGCTTGCCAACCCCGCGCGGAGTACGGACGGCATCGATGATATAGGCTTCGGCCATTGTGACTCTCCCAAATGTCTTAATCGAACGGTTAAACCGGTGCAGGGCCTTGTGCAAGGGGGAAGGTTGGCGGCTGGATCAGGCTTCGGCAGCCTTGGCCAGCGCTTCTGCCTCCGCTGCGGCGGCGCTCGCTTCCTCGATCAGCAGGCGCAGGGCCTTGGCCGTATCTGCCATGAGGCGCGCGCTGGGGGGCCGTTCCTGATTGGCGAACCGGCGCAGCGCACGTTCATCGATGCCGAGGCGGCGCGAAGCGGCGGTGGTGCCGCCGAACACCTGAATGCAGTGCGCCAGATGGTCTGCCAGATCTTGCTGCGAGGAAGCGGTCATTGTTGTCCTTTCGCCCTGCGGGGAAAGGGCCGTATAGAAGCATTCATGACCATTGCGGAAGATGATCAGGCCCTGAGCCGCGCGCAGCGGCGTGCGCTGCGCCGGATCTACAACGGACGGACGGTGCCGATCGTGATCGAGGGGAGGCCTTTCCTGACCTTCCGGGAGGCGCGGGACTGGCTCCATGCGCTGACTGCTGCCGAGCGGGACGCTGCTTGCGCGGCGATGCTGGCGCAGGCGAAATAAGCGCCCTACTCGACAGCGCGGGCCCATCGACCTTATGCTGCGCGTCTATCACGAGCTTGAGGAGAGACGCCGTGCTGCATGCTGACCTTTTGGAGCAAGCCCGGAGCCTTGAGCCGCAGATCACCGCGCTCAGGCGGGCGATCCATGCCGAGCCGGAGTTGGGGCTGCACACGCCGCTGACCTCGGCCAAAGTACGCGCCGCGCTGGCGCATTTGCCGCTGACGTGGCGCGAGGGGCCTTCGACGACCGGGCTGGTGGCGACGCTGAAGGGCGGCGCGGGAAGCGGACGGCGCGTCTTGCTGCGCGGGGATATGGACGCGCTGGAAATGCCCGAGGAGACGGGGCTGGAGTTTTCCTCGCAGTTTGCCGGGCGGATGCATGCCTGCGGGCACGATGCGCATACCGCGATGCTGGCGGGAGCGGCGGAACTGCTCTGCGCGCGGGCCGACACGCTGGTGGGCGAAGTGCAGTTCATGTTTCAGCCGGGCGAGGAAGGGCACCACGGCGCGCGGTTCATGATCGATGACGGGCTGCTGGAGCCGCGCGCCGACGCGGCCTTTGCGCTGCACATCATGCCCAACAGCCCGCACGGGATCGTGGCGGGGAAGGAGGGGCCGCTGCTGGCTTCGGCGGACCGGTTCGAGATTACCGTGGCGGGCGATGGCGGCCATGCCTCCATGCCGCATGACACGCTGGACCCCATTCCGGTGGCCTGCGAGATCGTCAGCGCGCTTCAGGCGATGGTGACGCGCAAGTTCTCGGTGGCCGACCCGGTGGTGGCGACGGTTTCGAAGATCGCGGCGGGGACGGCCTACAACGTGATTCCGGACAGCGCGCATCTGCTGGGCACGATCCGCACGCTTTCGGCAGCCAGCCGTGCGAAGCTGCACGAGGCACTGCCGAAGCTGGCGGAGCATATTGCCGCGGCGCATGGGCTGACGGCGACGACGGTGATCACGCCGGGCTTTCCGGTGACGGTGTGCGATGCGCGCGCGGTCGATCTGGGGGCCAAGGTGGCGGAGGAACTGACAGGCTCGTTCCACCGGCTTTCGCATCCGATCATGGGCGCGGAAGACTTTGCATATGTGCTGGAGCAGACGCCGGGGGCGATGTTCTTTCTGGGCGTGGCGCCGCAAGGGGCGGACTGGAAAAGCTGCTGTTCGATCCATTCGACGCGGATGATGCTGGATGAGAGCGTGATGCCGCTGGGCAGCGCGGTGCTGGCGGGCTGTGCGGAGCGGTTTCTCGGCGAAGGCTTCGCTTGAGGTGTGGCATTGGCGCGGCTGATCTGACAAAGACGCGTCCCATGGAAAACCGGGTTCTGCCGCTGAGCGGCATTCACAACTTTCGCGATTATGGCAGCTACCAGGCGCGCGGCGGCACACTGCGCGCGGGGCAGCTTTGGCGTTCGGGCCATCATTTCGGGGCGACACCTCAGGATCTGGACGAGGTCCACCGCATCGGCATCGCGCGGGTGATCGACCTGCGCGGGGATAGCGAGCGCGCATCGTTCCCGTGCCTGCGCCATGAGGAATGGGCGGGGCAGGTGGTGTTTCATCCCGGTGAGACGGCTGGCGATCACGGCAAGGCCGTGCATGATGAGGCGGCGGCAGGTGTGCGCACCGCCGATGATGCCCGCGCCGCGATGGTGAAGCTCTACGACAAGCTGCCGTTCCGCCGCGTGCTGGTGGGCACGTTCCGGCTCTATCTTCAGACGCTGGCGGAGGACCACGGGCCGAGCCTGCTGCATTGCTTTGCGGGCAAGGACCGCACCGGCGTTGGCGCGGCGATCGTGCACCGCCTGCTGGGGGTGCATGCCGATGACGTGATGGCGGATTATCTTCTCACCAACACGGCGGGCAATTCCGAAGCACGGATCGCGTCGGCGGCCGCAAACATCCGCGAGAGCTTCGGCCGTGCGATGACGGACGAGGCGCTGCGGATGATCATGTCGGTCCAGCCGGAATTTCTGGAAAGCGCCTTCGCCGCGATGAAGCGCGAGCACGGGACGTTCGAGGCTTATGCAGAGGCGGTGCTGGGCGCGGATGCGGCGCTGGTGGCGCGGCTGGAGCAGCGGCTGGTGGTGTGAGGGGCGGCTTTATTGCCGCGTCATCACAACAGCCTCAAACCGCCGGTCTGCCAGATCCTCCGGCGTGATCCACCATTGCAGCGCGCAGCCGCCGAAGTGGTGGCCGAGTGCGGGGTTGTCCGGCAGTTCGAGCAGGAGGAGGTGCGTGGACGCAAGGTCGCTGTTGCCGCTCGCGGGGGCGAGGAGGCGCGGCGGGGGCGGGGCGATCACGCCTTCGGGGGTGTTTATGGCCAGCGCATGGCGGTAGGCCACCCGGGCGATGACGTCTTCCGGGAGCTTGGCGGCTTCTTCGCTTGAGGCGTGGAGCGTGGTTTCGATGGCGGCTTCGACCGCTTCGGGAATCACGCGTTCGGCCAGCGTGCGGTGGGTGGACAGCCAGTCCCAGAAGGCCTTGCGTACTGGCGGGCCGAGCGGGGTCAGCGCGGGATTGGCCAGCGCGTGATCGAACCAGGCCTGCGCTTCCTCGCGCACGGTCTTGATCTGGGTGGTGCGTTCGGCCTCATCCAGACCGGGGTAGGGATCGTTGTGCACGGTGCGCGCGGCGCGGTCTGCCTCACGCACCAGCGCGGCGCAGGCGATCTGGACCGAAATCCAGTCCTGCGGGTAGCCGTACCACAGCGGCTCGAAGCCTTGCCCGTCGGCGCCGTGGAAATCGGGAATGTCGAGGGCGGGGGCGAGCGGGTCGGCGCCTTGGGCTTCGAGCAGCGCGCGGACCGTTTCGATGCGGTGCGGCCAACCGCGCACTTCTGCTTCGGGCGCTTCGCTTTCGGGGAGGGCGATCAGCCGGGGCGCGATGGGCCAGCGGGGGAGGACTTGTGTGCCATGCTCAGGGGTGAGCGCCCAGGGCCAGACGAGCGCGGCTTCATCGCCATAGGCCATCGCGAGGTCTGCCGGCACTTCCAGCGCGGGCCATGGGGTTCCGGCATAGCCCGCCGCGTGAAGCACGCGGAAGGCTTCGCCAGCGCCCCAATCGAGATCGAGGAACACGGCAAGCGCGCCCTCGTCTGGCAGGAGGCCGAGACCAGCTTCGGGCGGCACTTCGGCAAGATCGAGCTGGAGGAGGAAGTGGAGCGGCTTGCCCGTGCCGGGATTCACCGGCCATTCCGCTGCGCCGGGAAGCACAGGCGTGCCGCCAAACCAGCTGCGGTTCTGGGGAGCGCGGTGCGGCGGGAAATGCTGGCGCAGCACGATTGCCTGCCGGGTGGCGGCGGTGATTGGTGCCGGGAGCGGTGCTGGCGGTTCGGGCTCAGCGGGCTCGGGCTCTGGTTCTGGGTAGTCCGGATCGGGCAGCGCGTTGGCGGCTTCGGCCTCGGCCAGCGAGGAGGCGGAGATCAGGCGGCTGCGGCCCGTTTTCTGCGGCAGAGCCTCTGCCTCGGGCAGGGTTTCCGGCGATGCCTGCGGCTCGGCTTCGGGGTCTGCCACGCGCTTGCTGCGCGGCTTCTTTGCCTTGCGCAGCTTCGGGGCCTGCTTTGCGCGCTGGCGCAGCCAGTAGACGAGCAGCGCGAGGAGCCCCAACGCGCTGACGCTGAACATGGCGATAATCGCGACTAAAGCCGACACGCGTTCACCTCTCCCGGTGTTACGCTGCCGTATTCGGCCCAATTCCGCAAGAAATGGTTAATGCGGGGTGAAGCGCCCCGACCGTCGATCTAGCGGGGGCGGGCTTGCTGGCCCACCCCCGGCACTTGTCAGGCTTCGCCAGCCATCGCGGTTTCGAGGTTTTCGACGATGGCTTCGAAGAACTTCTCGGTCGTCAGCCAAGGCTGGCTGGGGCCGATGAGGATGGCGAGGTCCTTGGTCATCTTGCCGCTTTCGACGGTTTCGATGCAAACGCGCTCCAGCGTTTCGGCGAACTTCACCACTTCGGGCGTCTCGTCGAACTTGCCGCGATAGATCAGGCCGCGCGTCCACGCGAAGATCGAGGCGATCGGGTTGGTCGAGGTCTGCTTGCCCTGCTGGTGCTGGCGGTAGTGACGCGTCACGGTGCCATGCGCGGCTTCGGCCTCGATCGTCTTGCCGTCGGGCGACATCAGCACCGAGGTCATCAGGCCGAGCGAGCCGAAGCCCTGCGCCACCGTGTCGGACTGCACGTCGCCATCATAGTTCTTGCAGGCCCAGACGAACTTGCCCGACCACTTGAGCGCCGAGGCGACCATGTCGTCGATCAGGCGGTGTTCGTAGACGATGTCGGCGGCCTTGAACTTC